>JAHHMJ010000538.1 GCA_018678395.1 Gemmatimonadota bacterium
ACATCACGCCGCTGAAACGCAGCGGCAAGGTGGCCAGCGTCGTGGGCTCGGCGGTGAAGGGGGCGGCGAGCATCGATACCTGGTCGCGGTCCTCGGCCTCGGCGTTGGCGTCGCCGCCGTCGAGGGCTTCGGTCCAGACCAGCGTCGCGGGAGCGTCGGCGCGCCACGAGATCGAGCGCACGCCGGTCGGTACCGAACCGAAGCCGGTCGGCACCTTGTCCTGCAGTGGGAGGTCGGCGATCTCGCTGACCACCGTGCCGTCCATGTCCCAGACCTCGATCCGATTCGGGAATCGGCTCGCCGGCACCAGGTACGAGTAGGGTCGGTGCGTGGTCTGTACGAGGGCGAAGGTGCCGTCGGGCGAGGGTGAGACCCCGCGGATCAAGTCGGGGCCGCCCATGGGTGTCACAGTGCCGTCGAGGTCGACGCGCACCAGCTGCGACGTGGCGTAGTGCTCGAAGACCCGCTCGTCGTGCGGGTTCTGCAGCAGGTCCTGGTAGGTGCGGTTCGGCGCGGCCTCACCCGTGGTCTCCTGGATCACGGGGCCGGTGGGCACGGCCGCCTCGGCCGGGGCGGGACCCCGGTCCGCAGGGATCGTGCGCGCCAGAAGCGACTGGCCGTCCGACACCCACCCGAAGGGCGAGCCGAAATAGGCCGCGTTGAGCGCGGGGTCCATCAGCTTGCGGGCTTCCCCGGAAGCCGCGTCCGCGACCCAGAGCTCGATGTGCTCGTCCATGCGCAGGCTGAAGGCGACGTGGGCACCGTCGGGGGACCACCGGACGTCTGCGATGCGGGGTGCGTCGGGCACGCCCGTCACCGGGCGCTCATCGCCGTCGAGGGACTGGAACGCGAGGCGGATCATGGTCGCTCCGCGGCTCGGCCCGTTGTTGCGGGGGTTGATCCGCAGTCCCGCGAGACGCAGTTCCGGTGCGCTCACTTCGGCGATGGACGGCGCGCCCGGGCGCGTCATGATCAGCAGGGTCCGGCCGTCGGGGCCGAGGCTCACGCCCGGCGCCGGCGGCGCATCGACGAGCGCCGCGAGCTCGGGGGGTGGGGTGCGGTACACCGCTTCGGTATCGGACTCCTGCGCCTGCAGGGGCATGGCGACGAGAGCCGCCAGCGTGCCCGTGAACAGCCAGCGTCGAGCGACAGATGAGAGCTTCATGAACTCCTTCCTGCGAAGGCCATCGTAGGTGAGATCTGCAGGATAGACTCCGACCGCCGGTCCATCAACGATGATGCGTCGGCTACCTCCCGCGGGGCCGCCAATCGCACAAGACACGATCTCCGGGCTCCACACCCGCGTACCGCGATCCCGAGACGAGACATACGGTTCCGTCGACGGCCACCAGGCGGCTCGGAGGCTCCTTCGATTCCACGGTTTTGCGCTCGAGACCGCGGTCCGGGCCGAAGGGGGCGTCACCCTCGGTCCGGAACGGGAGGTTCCAGCAGCCCGTCACGAACGCGAGGCCGGCGATGAGGGAGAGGGCGGTTCGTCGCTGTAGGGTCATGGGTCCGTCCAGAAAGGAATGAGGCGACCGGGACTGTGCCAGGCGTGCCCCCGAAGGTTCGTCGGGCTACTTTCGAGCGCGATCGGTCTTCCTCCAGCTTGCGCGGACCCGCGCGAGCGCGCGACCCCAGCCCCCCAGGCCCCATGCGGATTCCCGCGGCAACGCTCGTAGCCTCACTCTCGATCATCCTGCCGGTGGGGCCGTCGGCGGCGCAGACTCCGCTCGACGAGACCACCCTCCCCACCCGCGCGGAAGCGACCGACTGGATCGAGACGAGTCGGTACGACGACGTCGTCGCGCTACTCGAGACGGTGGCTGCGGCGCGCGCGGACGCCCACCTGACCACGATGGGCTACACCTTCGAGGGGCGGGCCATCCCGCTGCTGGTGGTCGGGCTCGGCGATCCGTCGGCCGAGTCCGTGATGGCCTCGGGCAAGCTCCGCGTCTACCTCCAGGGGGGGATCCACTCCGGTGAGGTCCCGGGGAAGGAGGCGCTCCAGATGCTCGCCCGCGACCTCGCGGCGGGTCGCGCGCCCGCGGCCTGGACGGAGTCGATGGTGCTGCTCATCGCACCGCTCTACAACGCCGACGGTAACGAGCGGGTGCGGCTGACCAACCGTCCGCGGCAGCACGGACCGCTCGCCGGCATGGGCCAGCGCCCCAACGCCATGGGCCTCGATCTCAACCGCGATCACATGAAGCTGGACTCGCCCGAGGCGCGCTCGGTCGTGGGCATGATGAACCGCTACGACCCGCATCTGTCGGTCGATCTCCACACGACCAACGGGTCGAGGCACGGCTACCATCTGACCTACTCGCCGCCGCTGCATCCCGGAGTCGCTGCGCCGGTCGTCGATCTGCTGCGCGGCAGCGGTCTGCCGCAGGTCACCGAGGGGGTGTTCGACCGGACCGGCTGGCACACCTGGTACTACGGCAATGCGCGGCGCATGCCCGACGGCGAGACGGGGTGGTTCACCTTCGACCATCGTCCCCGTTTCAACAACAACTACATCGGACTCCGCAACCGGCTGGCCATCCTCGGTGAGGCGTATTCCTACGCGACCTTCGAGGACCGCGTCATCGCCACGCGCGTCTTCGTCGACGAGATCCTCGACTGGGCCGCGAGCGATACGGATGCGATCCGTGACGCGGTGGCCGCCGCCGATGCTTCGGCCGTGGGCGAGGTCCTCCCGACGCGGGCGACGTTCGCCGCCGACGACACCCTCGCGACCATCCTCATGGGTGAGGTCGACGAGGAGAGGAATCCGTGGTCGGGCCGGATGATGCTGCGGCGCCGGGACGTGACGATCCCGACCCCCATGCGGGAGTACGGCACCTTCGCCGCGACGGACACCGAGACGGTGCCGCGGCGCTACTACGTGCCGCCCAACGTCGAACCGGCCATCGATCGCCTCGCCGCGCACGGGATCGAAGCCACGGTGCTGTCCGAGCCCCTGACGGTCGAGGTGGAGGAGTTCCGGGTCGACTCGACATCGGTCTCGCCGCGGGAATTCCAGGGTCACAACGAGATCGAGTACTTCGGGAGCTGGACGACGGTCGAGCGGACGCTTCCCGCGGGCACGCATGCGGTCGACGTGGCCCAGCCGCTGGGCCGTCTGGCCTTCTACCTGCTGGAGCCGCGGTCCGATGACGGACTGGCCAACTGGGCCTTCATGGACGAGTTCGTCGAGGAGGGCGTCTACCCGATCGTACGGGAGCCGGGGCGGTGAGGGCGGTGAGGGCGGGACGACGCGGGGGTCGCACAAGGGATGGCGCGGGCGGCGTGTTGCCCGTCCTTCTCATCGGCCTCCTCCTGGCGGCACCCGGCGCAGCGCAGTCCGCCGGCGACATCACGACCGTCCCGATTCCCGGCACCGACCAGTCGATCCCGCTCGCGTGGATTCCCGCCGGCGTGTACCGCGTGGGAAGTCCCGAGGCCGAAGAGGGACGGGATGCGGACGAGGGGCCTGTGCGTCAGGTGCAGCTGGACGGGTTCTGGATGGCGGTGCACGAGGTCACCGTCGACCAGTTCGCGCCGTACCGCCACCGCCACTTCGACGACGACGAGGGCGTCGCCGGACCGGGGACGTTCGATGCCGATGCCGTGACGAGGCCGTCCCCGCCGTACGAAGACCCCGCCCACGGCCTCGGCACCGGCGACCACCCGGCCGCGGGCATGACGCGCTACAACGCCCTCCACTACGCGCGGTGGCTCTCGCTCAAGGCCGGCCGGCTCTTCCGGCTCCCGACCGAGGCCGAGTGGGAAGCGGCCTGTCGGGCGGGCGGGGCGGGTGGCGCCAGTGAGGACTCGGGGGCGGCACTCGACGATCGCGCCTGGTTCGAGGCGAATGCGGCCGGCACGCACCACCCCGTCGGGAGCAAGTCGCCCAACGCCCTGGGTGTCTACGATCTCCAGGGGAACGT
>JAHHMJ010000028.1 GCA_018678395.1 Gemmatimonadota bacterium
GACGCGCAACGCTACAGCCTCTTCCTGGACCGGCTGATCGATGACCTTCAGGCCGTCTACACCGACCCCGACACCGATCGCGCGGAAAAGCTGCGCCTGCGCGAGGCCGTCTACGCGGAACACAAGGTCCGCTTCGACGCAGACGTCGCGCCGACCTTCGAGAGTCTGCGGTTCGGCCGCTTCATCCAGGAGCCGCTCAACAACGCCGTGCTCCTGGGACAAATGCGGTACTACCACCGCCTCGCGGACTTCGCGGCATTCCTCGAGAACCACGAGCACGCGCTCGCCGAGGCCGTGGCCGCCCTGGTCGCCGGCGTCGAGGGCGTCGACGACCCCTTCGACCTCCTGCCGGACGGAACCGACTCCGTTGTACCGGTCGAGGTCCAGCGATAGCTTGAGGGCTGGCTGGAACGCACGCTCGAGAACCCTCGACGGTCCCGCGTAGGGGATGGCCCACGGCGGTCCGCCCCGATCCGGGACCGTCGTCATTCCCGGTGATCCATGGTGAACGAAGGCGCCGGCTACACGCCGGCCGAAGTCGAGAAGAAGTGGCAGGAGGCCTGGGACGTCCGCGGTACGAATCGCCGTAGCAGCGAGGAACTCCGCGCGGCCGAGAACCCCTATTACAATCTCATGATGTTCCCGTACCCCTCGGCCGAGGGGCTCCACGTGGGCAACATCTACGCCTTCACGGGCGCGGACGTGCACGGCCGCTTCCGTCGCCTCACGGGCTACGACGTCTTCGAGCCGATCGGCTTCGACGCCTTCGGCATCCACAGCGAGAATTTCGCCCTGAAGGTCGGCGTCCACCCGATGGACCTGATCCCGAAGAACGTCGCGAACTTCACGCGCCAGCTGCGTCGCACCGGAGGGATGTTCGACTGGAGCCACACGGTCGACACCACCGACCCGGCCTACTACCGCTGGACTCAGTGGGTCTTCCTGAAGCTGTTCGAGGCGGGACTCGCCGAGCAGAAGGAGGCCCCGGTCAACTGGTGCCCTTCGTGCATGACCGTTCTGGCCAACGAGCAGGTGGTCGGTGGTCGCTGCGAGCGCTGTGACACGCCCGTCGAGCAGCGGCGGATCGCCCAGTGGTTCTTCAAGATCACGAAGTACACCCAGCGCCTGTTGGACAATCTCGACACGATCGACTGGTCGGAAACCACCACCAAGGCCCAGCGCAACTGGATCGGCCGCAGCGAGGGCGCGGAGCTCGTCTTCCCGCTCGTCGACGCGTCCGCCGGCCACGGTTCCGTGGATCCGGACACGGTGCGGGAGCCGGATGAGACGGCGATCCGCGTGTTCACCACGCGACCCGACACGATCTTCGGCGCCACCTTCATGGTTCTGGCGCCCGAGCACCCGGCCGTCGATCGGCTGGTCTCCGACGACCGACGGGGAGCCATCGAGGCGTACCGAGCCGAGGCGCAGCGGACCGACCTGGTATCACGCCAGAAGACCGACAAGACGAAGACCGGAGTGTTCACGGGCGGCTACTGCCGCAATCCCGCGACGGGCGAGGCGATTCCGGTGTGGATCGCCGACTACGTCCTGATGGACTACGGCACGGGCGCCATCATGGCGGTACCGGGACACGACGAGCGCGACTTCGAGTTCGCCACCGAGTTCGACCTCCCGATTCCTCGGGTGGTGGCCGGCCCCGACGACGACGCAGATACGCCGCTCACCGAGGCGTACGCCGGAGACGGTGTGCTGGTGAACTCGGGCGCGTTCGACGGGCTCGGCAAGGTCGAGGCCATCCGTGCCGTTACCGAGTGGCTGGCCGAGCGCGGCATGGGTGAGCTGCAGGTGAACTACCGGCTGCACGACTGGTGCATCTCCCGGCAGCGGTACTGGGGTCCCCCGATCCCCATCATCCACTGCGACGCCTGCGGCGCCGTGCCGGTCCCCGAAGAGGACCTGCCCGTAGTGCTGCCGCGTGTGGAGGACTTCCGTCCCGACGACTCCGGGATCTCGCCGCTGGCGCGGGTCGCCGAGTGGTACGAGACGACCTGCCCGGCGTGCGGGGCGGACGCGCGCCGTGAGACCGATGTGTCGGATACCTTCCTGGATTCCGGGTGGTACTTCCTGCGGTATCCGTCGACGGATTTCGACGATCGGGCGATCGATCCCGAGATCACGCGCAACTGGCTGCCGGTCGACTGCTACGTCGGCGGCAACGAGCATGCGGTGTTGCACCTCATGTACAGCCGCTTCCTCACGATGGTGCTCCACGATCTGGGACACGTCGACTTCGACGAGCCCTTCACGCGCTTCCGCGCTCACGGACTCATCATCCGCGACGGCGCGAAGATGTCGAAGAGCAAGGGCAACGTGATCGTGCCGGACCCGATCATCGAACAGTACGGAGCCGACACCTTCCGGCTCTACCTGATGTTCCTGGGACCGTTCGACGAGGGCGGCGACTACCGGGACGAGGGGATTCAGGGCCCGTTCGGCTTCCTGCATCGCCTCTGGGACACCGTCGTGGCCGCTGAGGACAAGCCGGCCGACGGCGAGGTCGAGCGCAAGCTGCACCAGACCATCGGTCAGGTCAGCGAGCAGCTGCCCGAGTTGGGCTACAACACGTCGATCGCCGCCATGATGGAGTACCTCAACACGGTGCGCGCCGGCGGCCGGACCGCGGCCCGCGCGGAGGTCGAGCCCCTGGTGGTGATGGTCGCCGCCTTCTGCCCGCACATCGCCGAAGAGCTCTGGGAACGGCTGGGTCACGACCAGAGCATCTTCGATGCGGCGCCGTGGCCGGAGTTCGACCCGGAGAAGGCCCGCGAGCAGCGGCTCGAAGTCGCCGTGCAGGTGAATGGAAAGCTCCGTGGTACGGTCTCGCTCGACGTCGACGCGACCGCCGAGGTCGCCGAAGCGGCGGCCCGGGCGGACGCGAATGTCGCTCGCCACCTCGAGGGCGTGACCGTCCGTCGTGTGATCCACGTTCCCAATCGCCTCGTGAACTTCGTGGTCGGCTGAGCCGGTCCGCCCCCCCTACCCGCCACCATTCTCCATGACCGAGCTCGAGCGCCTCTGCGTGGACGCCGTCCGTGTGCTGTCGATGGACGCCGTCCAAGCCGCGAACTCCGGACACCCCGGCACCCCGATGGCCCTGGCGCCGGCCGGATTCTCGCTCTTCACGCGGCACCTCCGTCACGACCCGACGGACCCCGTCTGGCCCGACCGCGATCGCTTCGTGCTGTCGATCGGGCACGCCTCGATGCTGCTGTACTCGCT
>JAHHMJ010000374.1 GCA_018678395.1 Gemmatimonadota bacterium
CCCCCACGGTGTCGAGGTGCCCGTTGAGCAGAAGGGTCGGTCCTCCCGAGCCGTGCCGAGCCAGGACGCTCGGCCGGCCCGGCTCGGGCTCCCGCCATTCGACCTCGAAACCCCAGCCGGAAAGCCACCGCGCAGTGAGTCGCGCGATGTCGGCCTCCCCCGCGCCGTCGGCCTCCAGTTGGGGATTCACGGATGGCGTCCGCACGAGCTCCCGCAGAAGGTCGACCGCGTCCCCTCCTTCGAATCCTCGGATTTCCGGCATGTCGAATCCCTCGCTCCTCGGAAAACCTCGCCGCGCTCCCGGCGGCAACTGCCGCGCGGCGGCCTCGTGACCATGGGTTTCCGGGCCGCACGAAGCCCTCGCTCTACCCGGTGCCCTGCGGCACGGTTCGTGCATCCTCGGAAAGTACGATTGCTCCCGATCAACACCCTGGAGTTGCAGTGCGAACCCTGACCGTCAGCCTGCTGGGAGCCGCCGCCGTTGCGGCCAGCCTCCTGGTGCTGCTTCAGCAGCGCGAGGACCCGACCCGCCTCGTTCCGCGGGTCGTGCCTCCGGGCGAGACTCTGCCGTCCGAGATCTCGCTGGACCGGCTCCGCGAGCGGGGCTTCTAGACCCGCTTCACGACCGCGTCGTGATGGATCCTGCCGGGGTCCGTCACGACGAGTGGTCGTGCATGATCCGCCACTCCCCGTCGTCCTCCTTCTGGACGACCAGGGTGAAGCGTCCCTGTCCCGAGACCGGCTGATTCTCGAACCCCGGCTGGTACAGCGTCCACCGCCCGTGGACCAACGCCACCCGAGGCCCTAGCGGACGCACCTCGAGCCGGTCGAACTCCAGGTCGTCGGGTTCGCCCTCAACCTCGAAGTAGCCCGTGCGGTAACTCTCTCGAACCGCAGCCTTGCCTCGTACGACACCCGATTCGCCGACGAAAGCCAGAGTCGGGTCGTCGGTGTAGCCGGCAAGGAAGGCCTCCAGATCTCCGCGGTTCCACGCCTGGACCTGGGCACGGAGCATCGCCGTGACGTCCGAGGCGATGGACGCGGAATCGGCGGCACTCACGACGAGGGCCGCGTCGGCCCCCATCGCACCGCCCGAGGTCGAGCCACCGGCCGAGGCGCAGGCCCCCGTCGCGACCACCAGAACCACCGATGCGACGAAGCGGCCGGCGCGACCCGAGGTCCGCGCCCGCCGCTTCGATCCTGCCGCGAACGAGGCCACCTAGAAGTGGTCCCGATTCTTGTCGATGTAGCTCGTCCACTCGGACGGCACATCGGTATCGGGGAAGATCGCCTGAACGGGGCACTCCGGCTCACAGGCACCGCAATCGATGCACTCGTCCGGGTGGATGTAGAACTGGTCGTCGCCCTCGTAGATGCAATCCACGGGACAGACCTCGACGCAGCTCCCGTCCTTGGTCCCGATGCACGGCTCGGCGATGATGTACGTCACGAGACCTCCGGGGTCATCGATTACTGCGTTGTGAAGGTGTACGGGGCCTCCCCGGGGGAAGGCCCACCAATACTGCCCGAACCCCACGGGCCTCGCAAGAGATCCGCGGCACCACCCGGACACGCCCCTTCAGGACAGGTGTCGGGCGCCGAACATCCGGCACCACCAGGCGTACCGGTGGGCCAGTTGCGGGTGTGTCCGTTCGGCCATCGGCGCGTAGACCGCGACCGCCTCTTCGTGGGCTCGCCGGCGCGCCTCGTGATCGGCCCACAGGTGCGCGTGGCGGAGGTGGTCCAACCGTTCGGCGAGCGCAGCGCGGCAGGCTTCCGGCTCCGCACTCCAGAGTCGCTCGGCCAGATCCTCGACCCCCGAGGCGGGAATCTGAGCGATCAAGCGCTCCAGCCGCTCGTCGCCGATGCCCGTCAGGTCCGGCGCCCACGACGGATCCTCGGAATCCACACCCATCGCAGCCGAAAGAACTCGGGAATCACGCTCGCGGACATCGATCAGGAGAACCAGAGCAGAGCGACCGTGGTGGAGAAAGGGCGGGTCGTGATCGTCGTCCGCCCGCTCCGCGCGCACCTCGAGCGCACGCGCGTGCACCCGCTCGATCAGTGCGAGATCCGGGCTGCCGAGGCCCAGCGCCCGGGCGTGGCGCAGCACACGTCGGCCCATGGCGACACCCCGCTCGCGCCCCTCGGGGGGCACGGGCACGTCACTTCTCCCAGGTCACGTCCGGCACATCGGCGCGTCGGTTGTCGAGCCGCGCCAGCGTGAAGAGCAGGTCGGACAGGCGATTGAGATAGGGGACGAGGTCGTCCTCGATCGCCTCGAGCGTGCCGAGGTGGACCACCGCCCGCTCCGCGCGCCGGCACACGGTACGGGCCAGATGGAGTGCCGCCGACCCGCTCGTTCCCCCGGGGAGCACGAACTGCCGCAGCGGGGGGAGCTCAGTCTCGGCCTCGTCCATCCACACCTCCATCTCGTCGATGCGCGCCCTCGGCATCTCGGGGACGTGGGGATGCGGCGTGCCGTCCTCGCGGGGCAGCGTCGCCAGAATCGCACCCAAGGCGAAGAGATCGTGCTGAACCATCCGCAACTGGCTCGCGATACCGGCGTCGGCCACCTGCCCGACGGCCACGCCCACCGTGGCGTTCAGCTCGTCGATCATGCCGTACGCGGCCACCCGGTGGTGGTCCTTGGAAACCCGGCCACCCCCGAAGAGGGCCGTTTCGCCGGCATCGCCGGTTCGTGTATAGATCTTCATAGCGGTCGCGTGAATCGGCGCAGCTTCTGGGCCTTGTCGAGAAGGTCGGTCACCGAGCTCCCGGATTCCTCTTCCTGCCGATCGGGCTCCGCCTGATGGAAGAGGAGGTCGCGCAGGTCGAGCAGAACCTCGAGGTGGATCTGGTCCCGCTGGAACTCGAAGTCGAGTCGGTCCGCAGCCGCCCCGTCCTCACGCGCACGCGCGCCGTCGAACGCCTCGCGGTACACTCCCTCGAGACTGGCGAGAATTCGGTCGCGATGGCGCATCGGTCCGCTGGGTTCGAGGAGAAAGGGGTGGCCGGGAACACGGAGATCTCGCGGCTACCCCGGGGCGAGCGAGCCGATCCAGTCCTCCTCACGACCCCTGTCGCGTCGGACCCGGCACGGAGGCTCCTGCGTCGCCCGACGGGTTAGAATACCTTTGGAGCGTGGACCCCGCTCCCGCCAACACCCCGAGGGAGGTCGCTCGATGGACGGTCAGGAAGCCCGCGAACCGCAACTCGCAGAGCGCGCGAACACCCTGTACTGGGAATCCGACGCCAGCGTCAACGACATCGCCGAAGGGCTCGACCTGTCGAAGGGCAGCCTCTACGGCATGATCTCGCCGCGGCCGGCGGGCATCGCCTGCCCGGAGTGCGCTGCGGAGCTGGAGCATCCGAACCGAACCGCCCGCGACAAGGGCTTCGTGACCTGTCCCGGTTGCGGTCTGGAAGAGGAGGAGGCGGTGGTGCTCACGCTCGCGGGGGACGCGGCGCCGGTGGGAGCCACGGGCCACGACTCCGGCGCATCCAGCCGCACCCTGTGGGCGACGGTGCTGCTGGGCGCCGCAGCGGGCATGCTGCTCGTGCGCTGGGCGAGGCGCTAGCACCGGGCCGGAATGCCGACCAACGTTCGCGACCCCCGGAGTATCATCACGCCCGACGCCTTCGAGTTGTCGGAGGCGTTGCTGGGCACACCGCTCGCGGGCCCGTGGCGTCGCCTGTGGGCGATGCTCATCGACATCGTCGTGATCGGCGTGTTGACCGCCGTGACCGCATCGATCTCGCTGATTCTGTGGGGCGGGGTGGCCCTGTTCCTGATCGTCATGGCCTTCCGGGCGCCCGGACGCGACATGTCGTCCGTGGCCTCGATGCTGTTTCGTGGGGCGACCGGCTGCCTCGGTACCGTGATTCTGATCGGGGTCCTCATCGGATACCTGTTCGTCCAGGCGAACGACGAGGTGATCGAGCGGGGCGGACCCGGCATCGTGGCCGGAATCAGCGAGGGATTCGGAGCCGCCCTGAGCGGGTTCGAGGGATTGGCCACGCTGAACGAGACGGACGATCCCGACGAGGCGGTGCGTCTGCTGCGGTCCTTCGTCGATCTGACGGGCGGCGCGATGAATGAGGAGGGCCTGCGCGAACTCGTCGACGAGGCGATCTCCGACGAAGCGCCGTGGCTCGACCAGGACGACGCGGTCTACGCCCGCGTGTTCGGAGCCGTCGACGGTCTCTCCGCACCCTCCGAGGACGACGCACCCGAGGCCGCCGACGCCGCTGCCGATGAGGCCACCGCCGAAGCCGACGCGGTGGCCGCGATCGCCGAACTCTCGGACTCCGAAGCCCTCGTGCGCCTCGCGGACTTCGAGGCCCGCCCCGACTCGCTGCCCATCGACGGCGCCGATGCGGCCGTCTACGCCGCGCTGCGAGAGCGGCTCGCCCCCGTCGTCGCCAGCGACACCCTGGACGCGCTGGCCGACGAGCTCGACGACACGCAAGACGATCTGAGTTCGACCGAGACGCGCCTCGCCGACGCCCAGGCGGAGATCGACGAAGGCCGCGCCGGCTTCCTGGGACTGATCCGCGACATCTGGGAACAGGCCGGATCGGCGATCGGGCTGTGGAGCGTCTACTTCACGGTCGCATTGACGGTCACGCGGGGCCGGACCGTCGGGAAGAAGCTGATGGGGCTTCGGGTCCTGCGGCTGGACGGCGAGCCGCTCAACTGGTGGGCTTCGTTCGAGCGCGCCGGTGGGTACGTCGCCGGCATCGCGACCGGAACCCTCGGCTTCGTCCAGGTCTTCTGGGACCCGAACCGTCAGTGCGTCCACGACAAGATCGTCGGTACGGTCGTCGTGGTCGACGGCGCGGGCATCGAGCCGGGCGCGTGGCAGGAGGCCTGGGCCGTGCAAGAGTCGCGGCGGGGCCGCGGCTCCGACTCCAGCCCCTAGCGACAGGCGCACCCAGGATGCCCTCCTTCGACGTCGGGATCTCGTTCCCGCTCGCCTTTCTCGCGGGCCTGGTTTCGTTCCTGTCGCCCTGCGTCCTGCCCGTCGTGCCGGGATACCTGACGTTCGTGTCGGGCATGACGCTGGACGAGCTCCGAGACGGTGACGTGAGCCGCGCGCGCACTCGGGCGATCCTGCACGCGTCGCTGTTCGGACTCGGCTTCGGACTCGTCTTCATGACGCTGGGCGCGGCCGCGACCGCCGTGGGGCAGGGACTCGCGCGCTGGCTCCCCACGATCACGCGACTCGGCGGGATCCTGGTCATCGCGTTCGGGCTGCATTCGATGGGTCTGCTCCGCCTTCCCGGGCTCGCCCGGGAGCGGCGCGCCCACCTCGCCTCGCGCCCGGAGGGCTGGATCGGATCGGTCCTCGTGGGCGTGGCGTTCGGCGCGGGATGGACGCCCTGCATCGGACCCGTTCTCGCCTCGATCCTGTTGTATGCCGGCCTCGAAACGACGATGCTGGAAGGAATGGCGTTGCTGGGAACCTACGGTCTCGGCCTCGCCGTGCCGTTCATCGGATCGGCGGTGGCCCTGAACTGGGTCCTCGCCGGAACCCGTCGCCTGGGGCCCTGGCTCCCCTGGATCGAGCGCGTCGCCGGAGCGATGCTGGTCGTCCTCGGAGTGCTGATGGTCGGGGGATGGTTCGCCGAGTTGACCGCATATCTCGCCGACCTCGGCCAGGTCTTCACGTTGGAGCCGGAATGACATTCTCGACCCGCAGCCGCGCCACCGTGGCCGTCGCCGCCGCACTCGGCGTCTTCGCCGTCGCCGCGTGCCAATCCGAAGAGGCGCCGGGGGCCGATCCCACGACGGCGGCCCTGGTGACGTCGGACCTGGCGGCCCAATCGCAGGCCCCTGCCGCCCCGGCACCGGTCGGACCGACCCGACGGATCAGCCTCGACGACCTGGGCTACGATCACGGCGACCCGAACGCCCCGGTCCAGCTGATCGAGTTCAGCGACTTCGGGTGCGGGTACTGCCGCCGCTTCCACGAAGAGATCTGGCCCGTGCTCGAAGAGGAGTACGTCGCGACCGGCAAGGTGTACTGGAAGTACATGCCCATGGTCCTGGGCATCTTCCCGAACGCCACGGAGGCCGCGCAGGCCGGCGAGTGCGCCGGCGAGCAGGGCAGCTTTCGCGAGATGCAGGACCGACTCTTCGCCGACCAGAGCGTCTGGAAGCGCAGTGACGATCCGATGGCGGACCTGACCGCCATGGCCGAAGACCTCGACCTCGACGTCGAGCGGTGGCGGCGCTGCATCGCCAACGGGGTGCGCGACGACCGCATCGCCGCAGGCACGCAGCTGTCGCAGCAGGCGGGAGTGCGCGGGACACCCACCTTCTTCGTACTGGGCTATGCGCCCATCCCCGGCGCGCTCCCTCTCGAGCTCTTCCGCGAGGTGCTGGACACCGCACACGCGGCGGCTCTGCGGGGCGACGGACCGAGCCAGGGCCCCGGCGGGCCCTGAGGTTCGCAGGCGGACCTCTCCCCCGAATCGAAGGAGCGCTCGCCCCGGGCCGACCCGGCTGGCGTGCACCCGACGAGCCACGCAGATTGCCGGGCCCGGAATCCGGTCCCGTTGCTCGGAGTCAGTTCATGCGTGCTCGTCTCTCGTCGCTCTCCACGTTGGCCGCGCTGTGTGCGCTGACCGCGTCCCTCGTCGGCGCACCGACACCCGCCGCGGCGGCGCCCCTGCTCGCCCCGCAGGACGAGTCGGAGTCCTCGACACCGACCATCGAGTCGAAGACCGAGGGCATGGAGAAGCTCGACGGCTTCATCCCCCTCTACTGGGACGACGAGGACGGCAAGATCTGGCTCGAGATCGGGCGTTGGAACGAGCAGATCCTGCACTACACCTCGCTTCCGGCCGGATTCGGGCAGAACGATCTGGGACTGAACCGCGGGGATCTCGGGGGATCGCAGGTCGTGATCTTCCGGCGTGTGGGACCCAAGGTCTTCATGGAAGAGCCCAACCAGACCTACCGGGCCATCACCGACGACCCACTCGAAGCGAAGTCGGTGGCCGACGGGTTCCCGAGCTCGATCCACTGGGGATGGACCGTCGCCGCGCAGACCGACGACCGGGTGCTCGTCGACGCCACGAGCTTCTTCCTGCGCGACTGGCATGACATCGTCGGGTCGCTGCGGCGTTCGAACCAGGGCACCTTCAGCCTCGACGCCTCGCGCAGCGCACCTTTCCGGGAGCGCACGCGGGTCTTCCCCGAGAACACCGAGGTCGAGGTCACGCTGACCTTCACCTCGAGTCAGCCAGGTGCGCTGGTGCGGCAGGTCGCGGCCACCGGCGGCGCGGTGACCATTCGCCAGCACCATTCCTTCGTGCAGCTTCCCGAGCTGGGCAGCTACACGCCGCGGGCCTTCGATCCGCGCGGCGGCTACGGGGGCGTGAGCTGGTACGACTTCGCGACGCCGATCGACCAGTCGCTGGTGAAGCGCTACATCCGGCGGCACCGCCTCGAGAAGGCGAATCCCGGGGCGGCGGTGAGCGACCCGGTCGAGCCCATCGTCTACTACCTCGACCCCGGTACGCCCGAGCCCGTGCGCACGGCGCTGATGACGGGGGGTGACTGGTGGGCCGAGGCCTTCGAGGCGGCCGGATTCTCGAACGCCTTCCGCATGGAGATCCTGCCCGATACCGCCGATCCCATGGACGCGCGCTACAGCGTAGTGCAGTGGGTGCACCGCTCGACCCGCGGATGGAGCTACGGCAACTCGATCGTCGATCCGCGCACGGGTGAGATCCTCAAAGGGCACGTGACGCTCGGGTCGCTGCGCGTACGGCAGGACTACATGATCGGAGAAGGGCTGACGTCGCCCTACGCCACGGGCACCGAGTCCCCCGACGACGTGCTGGCCATGTCGCTGCACCGCATCCGGCAGCTGTCGGCGCACGAGATCGGCCACACCATCGGGCTCAGCCACAACTACATCGCCAGCGCCGAGCGCGATGCCGGCAACCAGTCGGTGATGGACTACCCGCACCCGCGGTCGTCGCTGCGACCCGACGGGACGATCAGCCTGGACGATCCCTACGACGAGGGCATCGGCGAGTGGGACAAGGTCGCGATCAACTGGGGCTACCGTGAGTTCGCCGGCGGTGGCGACGATGCCGACGCGCTGAACGCGATCCTCATGGATGCGGCCGACCGCGGCGTGACCTTCCTGACCGACCAGGACGCGCGTCCGGCGAGCAGCGCCCACGCGCAGAACCATCTGTGGGACAACGGCGAGGACGTGGCCGCCGAGCTCGAGCGCATGATGGACGTGCGCCGCGTGGCCCTGGACCGCTTCGGCGAGTCTTCGATCGAGACCGGCGAGCCGCTGGCCATGATGGAAGACGTGCTGGTGCCGCTCTATCTGCACCACCGCTACCAGGCCGAGGCGACGAGCAAGGTGGTGGGCGGTCTGTACTACACCTACGCGCTGCGCGGGGACGGCCAGGAGCCGCTCTCGCGGGTGCCCGCGGCACAGCAGCGGAGGGCGCTGGACGCTCTGATGCGCACCCTCGACCCGGAGGAGTTGAAGATCCCGGAGTCGGTGCTCGAAATGCTGCCGCCCCGTCCGCCGGGATTCGGCGGGGGACAGGAGCTCTTCCGCAAGTGGACCGGCGCAGCCTTCGATGCCGTGTCTCCGGCCGCAGCCGCATCGGACGCCACCCTGCGCTTCCTGCTGAACGCCGAGCGGGCCGCGCGCCTGGTCGAGCAGAACGCCATGGACAGCGGCATGCCCTCGCTGCAGGAGGTCCTGGGGCGGCTGTCGGGCGACATCATGGAGTACGATGCCGATGACGCCTACGCTGCCGAGCTCAACCGGGTGGTCCAGCAGGCGTACGCCGGGCACCTGATGCGAATGGCTGCCTCGGCCGGCATGCCGCAGGTACGCGCCATCGCGGCCTTCGAGTTGGATCGCCTGCACGGCATGCTCGAGGACCGCGAGTCCGACGACATGACCCAGCGGGCCATGGACTTCGCGATGGCCAACGACATCGAGCGCTTCCTGGAGCGACCGATGGAGGCCGGCGCGGCGCCCGTTCAGCCGGCAATGCCCGCGGGCAGCCCGATCGGGTCGACCGGGCCGCAGTGGCTCGAGCCGTTCTGGGCGGGCGTGTGGGTGACGCCGACCTGGGAGACGGGGCACCGCTGGTAGGCGACACGGTGAACACCGTTCTGAAGTGGGGGCTCGTCGGTGTCCTGACGCTCGCAATCCTCGGCGTTGGGCTGCTCGGGGCACTGGGCGTGCCCAAGCCCCCGACGATCACCAAGGAGGGTCTGGGCCGAGTGGGCTGGTCGCCGGTGTTGAACAACCTCGGCGAGATCCGTCGCATGCTCGGTTCGCGCACACTGGTCACGTGGCTGCCGGGCGACCGCGGGATGGTGGCGAACGCACCCCGACGCGTGGTCGACCGACGGCTTCACACGGTCGCCGGCCCCGGCGCGAAGCCGCAGTTCCTCGCCCAGATACCGCGGAGCGCACGCGGATTCTACACCGACCCGGACTACGACTACGTCGTCTTCAGCTCGGACACGGGCGGCAACGAGCAGTTCGAGCTGTACCGCTGGGACCTCGGCGACGCGGAACCCGTCCTTCTCACGTCCGGCCGGGAGCGGGCCACATTCGGTGCGTTCGAGCCCGACGGGTCTCGGATCGCCTACACGAGCACGCGGCGCAACGAGGTGGACTACGACCTCTACATCATGGATCCGCTGCAGCCCGACTCCGACCGGCTCGTTCTCGAGCGAGCAGGCACCTGGTACGTCGCCGACTGGTCCCCGGCGAGCGCGGAACTCCTCCTGGTCCACGCGCCGTCCAACCTGGAGAGGGTGGTCTTCCGCCTCGATCTGGCGACGGGCGAGGTCGTACCGGTCGCCGGACCCGACGAGGCCCCGGCTGGCATCGGTTCGATCCAGTACAGCCGCGACGGCGCTGGAGTCTACTACAGCAGCGACCGCGACACCGAGTTCAAGCGCCTTCGGTATCGCGACCTCGCATCGGGTGACGAGACCGTCCTCACGGCAGAGGTCGATTGGGACGTCAGCTCGATCGCGCAGTCCGGCGACGGCGGCACCCTCGTCGTAGGAGTGAACGAGGACGGCCGCACCCGCTATTACCTCCACGACGTCGCCACCCGATCCAACGGCCCGCTCGAGATCCCGCTGTCCGGGCTGTACAGCGTCGGACTACATCCGCGGGAGATGGTTCTGATGGTGAACCACACCGATCCGTCCGGAGTGTCGCGAGGGTACCTGTACGACAGGGACTCCGGCGAGCTGACGCTCTGGATCGGATCCGAAGCCGAGGAGTCGGACATCCCCGGCGCCCGGCTCGTGCGGTATCCGACATTCGATGAGGTCGCCGGTCGACCGCGCGAGATTTCGGCCTTCGTGTACCCAGGCGTAGGTGACGGGCCCCGGCCCGTGATGATCGAGATCCACGGCGGACCCGAGTCCCAGTCGCGTCTCACGACCGCGTTCCAGCTCCCACAGAAGGAGGGGGTGACGGTCATCACGCCCAACGTTCGCGGGTCGACCGGCTACGGGAAGACCTTCACCTCGCTGGACGATCAGTACCTGCGCGAAGACGCCGTGCGCGACATCGGCGCGCTCCTCGACTGGATCGAACAGCAGCCCGACATGGACGCCGAGCGGGTCATGGTCTCCGGCGGCTCGTATGGAGGGTACATGGTGCTGGCGTCGTTGGTGCACTTCGGAGAGCGGCTGCAGTGCGGCATCGACATCGTCGGCATCAGCCATTTCGTGACGTTCCTCGAGAACACCGCCGACTACCGCAAGGACCTCCGCCGCCCGGAGTACGGCGACGAGCGCGATCCAGCCATGCGTGCCTTCCTCGATTCGATCTCGCCCCTGAACCACGCCGACAGGATCCGGTCGCGCATCATGATCGTTCAGGGTGCCAACGATCCGCGCGTACCCGTCACCGAGTCGCGGCAGTTCGTCGACCGGCTGCAGGAGAACGGCCTCGAGGTCACGTACATCGAGGGTGCGAACGAGGGCCACGGCTTCGCGAATCCATGGAACTCCATGTACGCCGGCATCGCCCAGATGGAGATGTCGCTGGACTGCCTGCGGCCCTAGGGCTTCGAAGTGGTGTAGCGCCGGTTCCCTCGAAACTGCATGGATGCGACCATCGACAGAGACGACCGCACGTTCAGCGAGCAGGAGTTCGCGCTCATCCTGACCCGGGCCTCGGAGATGGCCCGGGCCTCCGACGTTATCGGGCCCTCGTCGGAGGGATTCTCCCTGGCCGAGATCAAGGCCGTGGCGGCAGAGGCCGGCTTCGACCCCGCTCTCGTGGAGCGCGCAGCGCGACTGATGCCCGAGGGTGGGGGTCCATCGAGGCTGGAGCGGATCCTCGGCGGGCCGATCCGACACCGCGTCGAGACCCGGTACGACCGTCCACTCGACGACGAGAAGGCCGCCCGGCTGCTGGCGGCGATCCGGACGGAGGTCGAAGAGCGTGGACATGGCACCGCCCACACGAACGGTGTCACCTGGCAGTCCGCAGGCGTCGGAACCGATTGGCTGGTGAACGCCGCCTCGGACGGAGAGGGCACGCGCCTGCGAGTCATCGCCGATCGAAGGGTGGCTCTGGGCGTGGTCGGAACCGCAACGGTCATCGGCACGCTGGCGGTGGGTATCGCGACCGTCCTGTTCTTCGAGTTGATCGAACTCCAGTCCCAGGTCCTCGGTTGGTCCACCCTGAGCGGATTGCTGCTCGGGACCATGGCGATCGGGCGTACCCTGTGGGCGAGAGCCACGCGGCGAGTTCCTGCTCGCATCGCTGCTCTCATGGACGAACTGGGCCGTGTCCTCGGGGGTGACGAGGACGACGCGGAGGACCGCTAGCGGCTGGTCGCGGGCACGGGAATTGCACCCGTTCGACGTGATTCCGCAGGTCTCTCGCCGCCTCCATCCGGTTTGGCCCGTCATGCCGTCGGACCACCCCAGAGCCAACGCACGCCCTGAAGCACTTCGTGCCGATCGACCGGCACGGTTGTACCGGATCGGGCTGGCCGCCGCGCTGACCTTCTTGCTGACGGCGGCGACGCCGTTGGCCGGTCAGAGCAGGGGCGATGAGGCTTTGCGCCCCGGCACTGGCGAGGCCACCGCGTCCAACTACTGGTGGGCGCTGACCGTCGGTGCGGGCTCGACCCGATTCACCTGCGACCTGTGCACCCCGGACCGCGACGCCGGGCCGTGGGCAGACCTGGCCATCGGCGCCGACGCGTCGGAGGCCGTGCGGGTGGGGGTCGAGGGCGGCTTCTGGACGCACCTCGACGGCAACACGCGCGAATGGGTGTATCGCGCGGGCATCGTCGCGCACGTCTACCCCCGTGAGAACAGCGGATTGCACCTGATCGGCGGGGGCGGCTGGAC
>JAHHMJ010000598.1 GCA_018678395.1 Gemmatimonadota bacterium
GGCCGAAGGCGCCGCTCCGCCGTACCTGTACGCCCGGAGTCCATCGGAGCAGGTCGGCCAGAACCCACGGTCGATGGCGCTCGAGGTCCTCGCGGGTGAAGAAGGTCCCGAAGCCGAGCGCCCGCCGGTGGTCGAACATCTGCATGTCCCGCAGACGGGATCGGCTCCGGACCGTGACCGTGATGGGTTCGAGCTCGAAGGCCCGGGTAGCGAGGCCGATCCGCACCTCGGACGTGTGCCCCGGCTCGAGCACCACGGGCAGGTCGCGATCTCCGTAGCCGAGGTGCCGGGTCCGGAGGATCTGAAGACCCGACGGCACGCTGTCGACCGCGAAGAAGCCGCGCTCGTTCGAGAGGGCCCAGCGCCGGCCGTCCGAGACTTCGACCCGCACACCCGCGACCGGCTCGCGCGTCTCTTCGTCGACCACGGTTCCGAACAGCCCTGCGGGCTGACCGGGTACCGTCAGTTCGACGCCGATGTCGGCGCGATGGACGGTACCCTCGGCCAGCGCGAGCCGCACCGTGTCCGCCGGCAACCCCCCGATGCGGACCGTGATCCTCACGTCCGGATCCGCGGGAAGCCCGCAGAAGAGGTAGAGCCCGTCGCCACCCGTCCGCACCGCGCGGTAGGGCGGACCGGTCCCCCCTCCGACCACGAGCCGCGGGACCTCCGCGCCACCCCATTCGGCGACCGCATCGACCCCGGCGAGGCCCTCTCCGGTACGACGGTCCGTGACGTGCCCGACGACGACGGCGGTCGTCGGGTCGAGCGCCTCACCGCACCATGAAGCCACGGCAGCCCCGTCGACCTGCAGGGGAGCCGGAGGCGGAGAGTCCCCGAGGCGCACCAGTCGCACCTCGATGGCGGTCGGGTCGGTGGGGGATAGGGATAGCGTCGCGGCTGCGAAGCCCGAAGCCGAGACGTGGACCTGCTCCCCCGTCTCGGCCGCGACCGTGACCCTCCATCGGCCCGTGGCGTCCGTGCTTCCGGCGGCCAGGGGACGCAGCGCCCGATCCAGCACGACGACACTCGCTTCGGCGATGGGCCCGTCGGTACGGGCGTCCACGACCCGCCCCTGTATCACCACGGAGTCCCGAACGGACGGAATGGGCGTTCCTTGCGCCACCCCGGTGGCCGGAACGGCGAGGCTCGCCAGAAGGCCGAGCGTGAGCGCTGCGGTGCTCGACCTCCGGCCCATCAGGCCACGGCCCTCCGCGTCCACACCACGATGGCGCCGCACGCGCCCGGACGGGACCACTCCCCAGGATTCTCGGCCACGCTCCGATAGACCTCGACGGCCTCCAGATCCGCACCCCGCAGATCGGCGAGCAGCGATCGGTCTCGGGTGGGGACCCGGTCGACGACGAGGTCGGGGTCGCAGACGCGGCCCCGCATTCGAATCGTGGGCGCGCGTCCGAACCGTTCGGTGACGGTCACGCCGGGTGCCTCTCGGATGAGGTCGAGCAACCGGGCCGGCTGCACCCTGGCTATGTCCTGACGCGTGAGGAAGAACCCTGCGGCGAGGCGCATGCGGCGCTGGAAACCGCTCATGTCCCCGAACCACCGCGGACTGCGGACCGTGACGACCACGGGCCCGAGCTCGATCGGGTCGCGACTGAGCGGGACCTCGACGCCGTGGGCGCCGTCCGGCGCCACCACCACCGCGACTTCCCGCGTCTCGTAGCCCAGTCCCTCGACCCGGAGCGTGTGCACTCCCGGGGGGACGGAGTCGATCGCGAAGTGTCCGTTCGTGTCCGTCCACATCCGAAGACCTGCCCCCGGGATCGACAACTCGGCCAGGGCGACTCCGGTGCCGCCACCGCTATCGAGGACGCGCCCCAGAAGGCGACCCGGTCGCTCGGATACGACCTGTGGGAGCGCGAGATCGATCCGGTGGATGCTCTCCGCGTGCACCGAGACCGTGCTGGCCGGACCGACCCGATCCGTGTGCGCCGCGCGGAGACGAATCGTCGGCCCCGCGGGGAGATCGCAGAACACGAACAGGCCGTCCACACCGGAGCGCCCTTCCCGGCGCGCGACCCGGCCACCGGCCACCCACTCCGCCGTGACCCACGCGCCACGCAGGGTCCGGCCGCCCGGCTCTCGCACCTGACCCACGA
>JAHHMJ010000357.1 GCA_018678395.1 Gemmatimonadota bacterium
GACGCCTTCACACAGGTGCTCATGGTGGAGCCCGGCGGTAGCGAGACAGCCGAACACGCGCCCGGAGACGGAGCGATCGAGGAGGCCGACCGGGGCGCCGCGACACCGGGCACGGATCGCTGGCCCAGTGTGGTCGAGGGCGCGGGAGGGGATCGACCGGCGCTCCGCACCGGCAGTTGGGCATCCGAGCAGCCCCATCGTCAGCAGTTCGTGCCGCCGTGCAACCACGTCTGCCCTGCCGGCAACGACGTGCAGGGATTCCTGCACGCCCTCGCCGAAGACCGAGTCGACGATGCCCTCGAGGTGCTCCTCCGCACCTCGCCCTTCCCCGCCGTGTGTGGCCGCGTATGTCCGGCTCCGTGCATGGCGTCGTGCAACCGGCGGGATCTCGACGGCTCGGTGAACGTCCGGGAGCTCGAACGGCTGGCCGGCGATGTGGGGTCGGTCGAACTGGTACCGGCCGAGCGACGCCCCGAGCGCGTGGCGATCGTCGGCTCGGGTCCCGCCGGTCTGTCCGCGGCGTATCATCTCGCCCTCTACGGGTACGGGGTCACGCTCTACGAGGCCGGGCCCCATCCAGGTGGGTTGCTGCGGACCGGTATCCCCGAGTTCCGGCTCCCCGGTGCGGTGCTCCAACGCGAGATCGATCGGATTCTGGATCTCGGAGTGGAGGTGATTCCGGATGCGCGGGTCGATCGGGAGCGTCTTCTGGGCCTGGCCGTGACCCACGACGCCGTGCTCGTGGCGACGGGGCTGCAGGAGCTCCGCAGTCTTCGCCTCGGCACGGGCGACGACGAGGACGTGGTCCAGGGCATCGATCTGCTCGACCGGGTTCGTTCGGGGGACCCGCCTCGCTTCGACGGACAGGACGTCGTGGTGGTGGGCGGCGGGAACACCGCGATGGATGCGGCGCGGTCCGCCCTCCGGCTCGGGGCCACCTCGGTGCGTGTCGTCTACCGACGCACGCGAGCCGAGATGCCGGCCATCGCCGAGGAGATCGACGAGGCCCTCGAGGAGGGGGTCGTCATCGACTACCTGACCCAACCGATCGCTCTCGTTCGCGAGGCACAGGCGGACGGCGACAGCGGTCAGCCCGAGCTGGTGTGCGGTCGCATGGAGCTCGGAGAACCCGACGCCTCGGGCCGGCGCCGACCCGTGGAGGTCGCCGACTCCGAGTTCCGTCTGGGCTGCCATCGCCTGGTTCTGGCCCTCGGGCAGTCGCCCGACCTCTCCGTCTTCCCCGAAGGCACCGAGGTTCGCGAGGGTGAGCGGCTTCTGGGGCTTCTGGAGACCCCGGTGTATGCGGTCGGGGACCTCGCGAGCAACGAGGGAACCGTCGCGGCGGCGATCGGCAGTGGCCGCCGAGCCGCGCTCCACATGCATCAGACCCTGACGGGCGAGGTGGTGGCCATCGGCGAGCAGACCCGTGTCCGGTCCGACGTCGATCAGTGGCACGACGAGGTCATCCGTACCGACGCCCTTCGGATGCACCTCTTCGAACGCCAGCCGACCGGCGAGAGCCCCGCCCTCGACCTCCCCCGACGGCGCACGACCTTCGACGAGATCCACGAGGGTCTCGCCGACGCCTCCGAGGCGCGCCGGTGTCTGTCCTGCGGCGTGTGCAACGAGTGCGACCTCTGCATCACGTACTGCCCCGAGGGCGTGCTCAAGCGCGTCGGCCACGCTCTCGTCTTCGACTACGCCTACTGCAAGGGCTGTGGGATCTGCGTCACGGAATGCCCTCGCAACGTCGTCTTCATGAGCCATCTCTAGGAGCGGGTCCATGCCTCTCGACGTCGTCACCGGAAACCACGCGGCCGGGCACGCACTCTCTCTGGCCGGCGAGGCGAACCGAGTCGGCCGAGGCACCGCCTGCGGCATCTATCCGATCACGCCCCAGACCGAGATCGTGGAGCGGGTCGCGGCCTTCCCCTTCTCGCGGGGGCGGGTGGTCGCGGTGGAAAGTGAACATTCCGCAATGGGCGTGACGATGGGGGCATCGGCCTCCGGCGCCCGGGCCTTCACAGCCAGCTCGTCGAACGGCCTGGCCTACATGGTCGAGAACATCATGGTGGCGGGCTTCTACCGGCTGCCGATCGTGATGGTCGCCGTCAACCGAACGTTGGGCCCACCGTGGAACATCTGGGCCGACCAGGGCGACACGCTGATGCTCCGGGACTTCCCCTGGGTGCAGCTCTACGCGGCCGACAACCAGCAGGTCCACGACCTGACCCTGCTGGCCTTCCGCCTCGCCGAGGACCCGCGCATCCTGCTCCCGGTCCTGGTCTGCATGGACGCCTTCATCGTCTCTCACACCCAGGCGGAGACCGAGCTCGCGTCCCAGGCTCAGGTCGACGACTACCTCCCGGCTCTCAACCTGCCGCACCGCCTCGACCCGTCTCACCCTCGGGCCCTGGGCAGCATGGTCTGGCCCGCGGCGACCGTGTCGCACCGCAAGGAAATCGACGAGGCGATGGCGCGGGTCCCCACGGTGATTCGCGAATGCCGCAGTGCCTTCCTCGAGATCTTCGGACGCGACCCCGGCGGCGCCATGGAGATCTTCGAGACGGACGACGCCGACGCGATCCTGGTCGCCTCGGCCACCGTCGCCACGACCGCGCGCGGGGTCGTCGAGCGGCGTCGCGCCCGCGGAGAGCGTGTCGGGCTGGTGACCATGCGGCTCTTCCGACCCTTCCCCGCGGACGCCCTCCGGGCCGCCTGCAGCCCCGCCGGCCGCATCGGAGTGCTCGACCGTGACTACGCGGCCGGGGTGGGTGGAATCTGGGCCCAGGACGTCCGCGCGGCCTTCCAGGGTCGAGGCGACCGGATGATCCAGGACTACCTGCTGGGAGTCGGAGGGGGCGACGTCACGCCCGACCTCATCGAGAGGATCGTGGACGATCTCATGGCCCGAGCGGACGGCGACGCACCCGTCTGGGCCGACCTCGCCGAGACCTGGACCACGGCACCCGCTGCGGAGGTGGACGCATGAGCACCGATGCCGCCCTCGTCATTCCGGAGATCCCGTGCAGCGAAGAGTGCCTTCTCCGCGAGGGCAACACGAACTGCGGCGGGTGTGGGATGAGTCTGGGCCTGAACATGCTGGCGCGGGCGCTCGCCGACGCGGACCAGACGTGTCAACTGGCCATCCCGGCGTGCTGCGGCATCGTCGCCGCCGGCGCGTTCCCGACGACCGCTTACTCTGTCCCCACGATCGCGACCACCTTCGCGGCCGCCGCCGCGGTGGCGTCGGGCATGGTCGCGATCCGCGACCTCAACGGCGAGCGCCACCAGGTCGTCTGCTGGGCGGGGGACGGCGGGACCTACGACATCGGGCTCGCCACGCTCTCGGCCGCGGCCGAGCGCAACGAGGACATTCTCTACGTCTGCTACGACAACGAGATCTACGGCAACACCGGCGGCCAACGCTCGAGCGCTACCCCGCCCGGCGCCCGCACGACGACCACGCCGCGCGGGAAGCGTGAGGCCAAGAAGGACATCATTGCCATCATGGCCGCGCACCGCATCCCGTATGCGGCCACCGTATCCATCGCCCACCCGGACGACGCCCATCGCAAGTTCCTGACGGCGTTCGACACCGTGGGCACGCGTTTCCTGCTGATCCACTCGCCCTGCCCCACCGGATGGAAGTCCGAGCCCGCGGACTCCGTGAACCTCGTGCGCCTGGCCGTGCGATCGGGACTCTTCCCGCTCTACGAGGTGTTCGACGGCCTTCGCTACCGGATCAACGCGCGCCCGGACGGCGCCGACCCGGCCGAGTACTTCGCGCGGCAACGGCGTTTCCCCAGCGACGCGGTGGACCTGGACACCACCCGACGGGTGTGCCGCGAAGGTTTCGAGCGGTTGGAGACGCTGGCGCAGGCGTTCCCGGGGTAGTCTGACGACTACGGTTCAATCTCGGTCCCGGACAGCGCGCGGCCCGGGGCGTCCAGTGCCCGAGCGACCTCATGCGCGACCACGGCGTGCCCCTCGGCATCGAGGTGCCCGTCGATGTTCTCGAAGAACGGCTGCGCGGGTGACGCGGTGAGAGCCGGCAGCAGGTCGAGGGCCGGCACACCTGCGCGGGAGAGAGCTTCGAGGATCCGGGCGCGCACCTCGTCCTCGGCCGCCCAGAGTCCGGGGAGGTCGGGGTGGTCGACCGCGCCCTGCATTCGGGGCGCGAACACCGACTCCTTGGTCGGCAGGAGCGCTACGACCATCACCGTCCCCGAGGCCGCTGCCACAGCGGCCATCCGTACGAGCGCTCCGATCGTCTGTTCGAGGCCGATCCGAATGCGCACATCCTCGAGATCCAGGACGCGGCGCCGGTACGCCGGTGAAAGCAGGCCGCGCCACTCGGGACCGTCGTACACTGCGACGTACGCTGCGCGCTCCTCGGTCACGGCGTCCACCGCGCGGGAGAATTCGGGGTGAAGGAGTGGCGACTGGCCGGCGCGCGGCTGAATCAGGCGACGTCCCGCTCGAAGAAGCCCGTAGAGTCGGCTGCGGTCGGACAGGACGTCGCGCAGGCCCGACGAGCCAGGCTCGCCCACCGACGGCTCCGGGTCTCCGGCCCGAAACAGCCGACGGGCCTCCGCCTCGATCGAGGCGGACGCCTCGAGACGGTTCAGTTCGGCCCATTCGTCCGGCTCGACCGTGCTCTCGAGGACTCCGCGCTCGTTCGCCACGACGAACGCGTCGAAAAGGTCGTTGCCCATGTAGAGGGCCACCACGATGCTCTCGGGATCCAACTCCAGCGCCCGCGGCAGGATCGACTCGTACTGGAGCGCGCCCCACGTGGGCACTCCGAAGTTGTACACCGTTCTCCCCATGGCCTCGGCCAGCAGAGATGGCCAGGCCTGGTCGGAAGAGACCGACGTACCGTAGGTGTGCGAATCACCGAGCGTGACGATACCGGCCCGCGCGGGAACCGAGTCGTTGCGAAATCCCCACGCGTCGTGCTCCGGATGAAGCGGATTACCGCGCAGCATCAGCAGCGAGTCGGTCACCAGGGGCTCGATCGGCTGCGATTTCGCCGTGAGTCGGTCGATCGGGCCCGCAAGCGAGGCCGCGACCCAAAGGCCGATCTCGGCGAGAGCGAACCCGAAGAGGATCAGGCTCAGCCGAACGGCTCCCCGTGCGAGCTTCGAACGCAAGCGGTTCTCGGTCATCTGTAGCTCCACGAACCGATCCCCCTATTGAATCTTGGGGCCGGTGCAGTGCGGTGGAAGAGGTCCGGACACTTGCCCCGAGAGTGCCGGAGTCGGACTGTCGGCAGTCCCATTCAACTCCAGCCCCGACCCGAGCCCAAGGTGGGCCGGGAGCCCTGCGACGAGGTTCGACGTGATCCCCGAATACCTCCACCTCGCGAGCACCCTGCTGATGGCCGGGCTGATCCTCTTCGTGCAGGTGGTGCACTACCCGCTCATGGCCCACGTAGGGGATCCGTACACGACATACCAGCGGCACCACATGCGGCGCACCGGGCTCGTCGTCGGCCCATTGATGCTCGTGGAGCTGACCACCGCGGTCTGGCTGGTCGTCCATCCGCCGGCCCCCGGTCTCACCGGCCTCGCCTGGGTAGGCGTGGGTCTCCTCGCCGTGATCTGGGCCTCGACCGGGCTGCTCCAAGCCCCTGCGCATGCACGCCTCACCGAAGGCTTCGATGCCGGCGTCCACCGGCGCCTGGTCCGCTCCAACTGGATCCGGACGGTGGCCTGGCTCGCCCGGGTCCCGGTGGCCGTCGCACTCGCGCAATGACGAAGGGGCCCCGGCCGCCGTCTCGAGCGATCGAGATCGAGAGGGCACGGGGTCCCCGAATGAGCCGGCTGGGGGTCGAACCCAGGACCTACGGATTAAAAGTCCGTTGCTCTACCAGCTGAGCTACCGGCTCCGAAGAACCAAAGCTGACCCCGGAGCCGGACGACGACAACCGCCTGCCACCGGCAGTCCCGGACCGCTCAGGTCCCGTCGGACGAACCGGGGCATGCAGGATCGGCACGAGCCTTGCGCTCTCGAGGCCCGCGGCCCCGCCGCGAGCCACGGCATGTACCGTGGTTCCTGACCATCTCTCGATCCGAGGTCCACACATGCGGGCACTCCTTGCCACCGACCGGACCAGACTTCCGATTCGCGGCGCGCTCCTGGGCCTGGCGATGGCCGGCCTGGCGGCCTGCTCGGGCAGCGACGCCCCGACGGCCATCTCGCTCGAGCCGGATCCGCCCCCTCCCGGGGTCGAGCCGGGCATGGCGACGCTCCAGGCGGCCGCCACGGACGCGGGTGCCCGCATCGAGGTGGAGGTCATGCAGGAGGGGGGCGCCTGGCTGGCCCACGAGGTCGAGATCCAGACGGCTTCCGATCGGGATGCGCTCGAGCGGCTCGAGTCGCCGCTCGTCGCTGCAGCGGCGGCGACCGGGGGACTCACCCTCCAGTTGGGCGGTCTCGAAGTCCGCGTCGCGGACGGCGCCCGGTTCATGGTGGACGGGGGACGGGAAGTGTCGCGGGATGCGTTCTTCGCCACCGTCGAGGCGCTCATCGCGGCCGGCGAGACGCCCGGAATCGAGGTGCTCCGACCGGCGACCTCGCCCGCCCAGGCGCCGAACCTCGATGTATTCGAGGCCGAGATCGTGCGATTGAACGCCGACTCAGAGGACCGCGTCATCGACCTGAACATGGACGGCCGCCACCTGCGCATGCCGGTCGCAGGCGCCGGAATGCTCACCCTCCTGGGCGTCGAACTCACGGTTGATCCCGGGGCCAGCAGCGTTGTCGAGAGGTCGGCGGATCAGGCCGGGGCCGTCGACGTGGACGGCATGGCACAGTCGGCGGACGACGCCGCCGGCACCGTCACGCTGGAAGACGGGACGGTCCTGCGCGTGCTCGCGGGAACCCGCATCAAGACGGGGGGTGATCGGCTGGCCTCGATCGCCCACGTGGCCGCGGCCCTGGATGGGGGCGCGGCCGTCGAGGTCGATGCGGACGCGGTGCTCGAAAGCGAGGGCGTCTACGTCGCGGTGAAGATCTCCTTCGATCCCGAAGCGTCCGACGACGGTTCGGACGGTGAGGAGGAGGAAGAAGAGGAGGAAGAGGGCGACGAGGAGGGCGACGGCGAAGACGAGCCCGAGGGTGTGCAGTTCGGCGGAAATGTCGTCTCCGTGGACCTCGAGGCCGGTACCTTCCTGATGACCACCGGCAAGGTCCTCACGGTGAGCGGGGAGACGCTGTTCGACGAGGAGGGTGACTTGTCCACCCTCGAGGCGATGGCGGGTGCGCTCGAGGCCGGCGATCGCGTGATGGCCGAGGGGCGGGCGGTCGAAGACGAAGAGACCGGTGCCTGGATGGTTCTCGACATGCGTGTGGAGACCAGCGGAGAAGACGGGGACTTCGGTGGCCGGGTCGCCTCCGTGGACCTCGAGGACGGCACGTTCACGCTCAAGAGCGGAAAGGTCATGACCCTCTCCGAGGAAACGAGCTTCGACGAGGAGGGCGACCTCACCTCCCTGGAGGCGATGGACGGCGCGATCGCCGCCGGCGACGTGGTCACCGTCGAGGGGCTGGCCGAGAAGGACCCCGAGACGGGTGCCTGGACGGTCCTGGAGATCCGGGTGAACGCGAGCGGTGAAGACGGCGAGTTCGGCGGGCGGGTCGAGTCCGTCGACCTGGAGGCCGGCACCTTCACCCTGAAGAGCGGGAAGATCCTGACGCTCGACGAAGGCACAACCTTCCTCGAGGAGGGGGACCTCGCATCGCTGGACGCGATGGCCGGGGCACTCGCGGCAGGCGACGTCGTGACCGTCGAGGGCATGGCGACCAAGGACTCCGAGACCGGAGCCTGGATCGCCACCGAACTCCTGGTCGAAACGAATGGCGAAGATGGCGAGTTCGGCGGTCGGGTCGCCTCGGTCGACACCGAGGCCGGCACCTTCACCCTCCAGAACGGTCGAGTCCTGACGGTCACGGGCGAGACCGCCTTCGACGAAGACGGGGACGCGACTTCGCTGGACGACATGGCCACCGCCCTCGGCGAGGGTGGTAAGCTCAACGTCTCGGGAATGATGGCCCAGGACGCGGACACGGGAGAATGGCTCGTCGCCGACGTGACGGTGAAGCGCACCGGGAAGCCCTGAGGCGGCCGGACCGGCGGGGAGCGGCCGGGCCCCTGTCCACCGCTCCCCGCCTGCGGCTCCGCCCCGGCGGATCCACTCTCCGAGGGTCGCCGTTTGACCGCTGAGGCCCCATCCGCGTACCCTCGCCCTTCGGGGTCAGTCCCATGGGCGCGCGCCCAGTACCGACGAGGATTCATGCGAACATCGAGGGCTGCCCTGGCCCTGCTCGCCATCGGGGCTGCAGTGCGCATCTGGGGCTGGGCGAGTCACGATGCGCTCTTCCTGGACGAGCTCTTCCTCGCGCTCAACCTGCGGGAGCGCTCGCTGCTCGAGATGCTCACACCCCTCGCCTACGGCCAGAATGCACCCGTGGGCTGGCTGCTTCTCCAGAAGGTGGTGACGTCGGTATTCGGGGACGGCGCCCACGCGCTTCACCTGGTCTCGCTGCTCGCCTCGCTGGCGTCGCTCGCGCTGATGTGGGCGCTATCGCGTCGGCTGCTCTCGGGAGCATGGGCTCTCGTCCCCCTCGCGGCCGTGGTCTTCGGCCCGTTCCTGATCTGGCAGGGGATTCAGCTGAAGCAGTACAGCTTCGACGTGGCGGTGACCCTGGTGCTGCTCCTGATGGCACTGCGGGTCCACGAGTCTCGCGGCGAGGGGGGTCTTCTGCCGCTGGGCGTCGCGGGAGTCGTCGCGATCTGGTTCAGCATGCCCGCGATCTTCGTGCTCGCGGGTGTGGGTACGGCACTCTTCTTTCGCCTCCTTCCCCGGCGGGAGGCGCACGGGCCGCGCCACCTCGCCGTGCTGGTCGCCTTCGGTGCGGTCTGGCTCGCCACTTTCGCCCTGAACTACGCCGTCTTCCTCTCGGCGGCCGACGAGGTGGATTGGCTGGTGGACTACTGGGCCTCGGGTTTCCTGCCCTGGCCCCCGACCGGCGTCGGCGACCTGCGATGGTTCTACGACATCGCGGTGGGGGCGATGGAGCGACCCCTGGGATTCTGGCGCCTCGGCCTCCCCGCCCTGCTCCTCGTGCTGCTGGGTGTCGCGCTGCCGTCGATTCGACGGCCCTCGAGGCGGGCGGCGTCCGACGCGGAGGGAACCACCACGAATCGGGGCTACCGACCCCCGGCTCTGGTCTGGGCACCGGTCCTGGTCACGCTCGGTGCCGCGGTTGCCCAGGCCTATCCGTTTCGGGAACGCCTGATCCTCTTCCTGGTGCCCTCGCTGGCGATCCTGCTCGGCCGCGGCGTCGAGGGGCTGGCGGGCCGGCTACCCGGCGGTCGCGCCCTCGCGAGCGCCGTGGCTGCGGGTCTTCTCCTGGTCCCCGCGGGCATCGTGATGCTGTGGCTCCCGAGGGGCGGGCTACCCGTCGCCTCGGACACCCGCCTGCTGTTCGACACCCTCGCCACGGTCGCTCGTCCGGGCGACGTCGTGGTGGTGGACCACCGTACCTCGTACGCGGCGCGCTGGTACGGCCTGCCGCCCGGTGTCGTGGGCATCGACGCGCCCGAAGAGTGGTCGATGGCCGAGCGCATGGCGGCCATTCGGAGTACACTGGCAGCGCTGGACGAGTCGAGGGCCTGGATCGTGATCGCCGACGTGAGGCTCGCGCCGGCGCCGCCCCTCGGAACGGCCCTGGCCTCGGACGTGGCCTCACGCCGATTCACCTTCGACGCGACGTGGGACTGGGTCGACGAGGGCCTGGGGTGGTGGGCCCCGCTTCCCCCACTGGACGACGCCGTCCCTACCGGTTGGGTACGGGTCTCGACGATCGAAGTGAAGGGTGCGGTGGCGTTCGCGGTGGAGCGAGAGGGCCCCCGCTCCCTGGCGACGGAGGCGGGTGGCCCCGGGCTAGTCGTCGCGCTCCCGTCCTTCGAGATAGGTCGCGATCTGCCCAACCGACTGGAAGTGCTCGATGGTGACGTCGCCCGGCGGCACATCGATCCCGAACTCCTTCTCGATGAACCAGACGAGTTGCATGACGCCGAGTGAATCGAGGAGCCCGGACGCCAGCAGGTCGTCGTCGGGCCCCAGGGTGTCGGGAGCACGACCGGCGAGAAGCTCACCGGTCAGGTAGCGCGTCAGTTCGGCTTTCATGACGAATCAGCGGGTGCGGCGGGTGTGTCGGGTGTATCGAGGGCCATCGCCCGATCCCGAAGTGTGAGCCGGTCGATCTTGCCGGAACTGGTCCGGGGGAACTCTTCCAGTATCGACACCCGCTCGGGGACCGCGTAGGAAGGAAGCAGCGTGGCGACGTGTGCCGACAGATCGACCCCGTCGACAGCCCCCGCCGCGCGCAACGTCACCGCGGCCTGAATACGCTGACTCCCGTCGGAGCCGGGCACCGCGAAGCTCGCGGCTGCGGCGACGGCACCGTGGGACGCCAGGGCGTGCTCGACCTCGTCCAACTCGACCCGGTGTCCGCGCGTCTTGATCTGCCGGTCCTTGCGACCCAGAAACTCCAGGAGGCCATCGGACCGCTCGCGAACCAGGTCGCCGGTGCGGTGGAACACGTGCTCGATCCCCGGCGCCGACGCCTCACGGTGAAAGGCCCGGGCGTCCAGATCGGGACGCCCCCAGTAGCCCAGCATCATGCTCGGCGTACGAGCGAGGAGCTCACCCGGTTCGCCCGGCTCCACGGGTCGCCCGGCGTCGTCGGCCACGCGCAGCTGTACGTTGTCGTAGGCCCGCCCGATGGGAATGGGGGCATCGTCGTCGAGTTCGGGCACCATCCAGTAGGTGATGCCGTTGACTTCGGTGGGCCCGTAGACGTTGCAGAAGCGGGCCCCGGGGAACACCCGCATCACCTCCCGCAACTGCGTCGTGGGAAACGGCTCACCCCCGAACAGAACCCACCGAACGGACGACAGGTCGCGTTGCTCCAACGCGCCGTGGACGAGGAGTTGGACGAGGACCAGCGGCACGACGTAGAGGACGGTCGGCCGCTGCTTTTCGATCAACTGCGCGAGGCTCGCCGGGAACCGCGTGTACGCTTCGGGGACGACCACGGTCGAGGCGCCGCTGACGGCCGCCGAGAAGTAGTCCATCGTCGAGAGATCGAAGTGCAGCGGCGCGTGGTTGGTGAGGCGGTCGGCCGGCCCGAACCCGTAGGTCCGAGCGGCCACCTCGGCGAACGCCAACGCGCTTCGGTGCGTGTGGATCACGCCCTTGGGCACCCCGGTCGAACCGGACGTATAGAGCACGTACGCCAGGTCGAGTTCGATCGTCCCCGGGTCGGCACCTGGAGGGGCGTCGGCGACCTCGGTCCACCGCACGATCTCGGCCCCCGGAAGGGCCGACTCGGATCCGACGATGCCCTCGAGGCGAACGCCCCGCTCCACGAGTTCGGAGAGTTGCCCGGCAGCGGCGGTGTCGGCCACCACGTGCCGGACGCCGCAGTCCTCGAGAATCAGTTGCTGACGCGCCGTGGGTGCGAAGGGGTCGAGGGGCACGTAGGCCGCGCCCGCCTTCATGATTCCGTGCATCGCCACCGGCGAGACCAGTCCCTTGCGAGCGTGGATCGCCACCCGGTCGCCCCGCGACACGCCCAGCGAGCGCAGGACTCCGGCCAACCGAGCACTCCGATCCGCGAGCTGCGCCCACGTGAGTTCGGCATCGCCGCAGACCGCAGCCGTCGCGTCGGGATCGCGCTCCGCGGAACGATCCACGGCGCGGTGAAGAAGATGGAGCATCAGGAGCCCAGCCGCTAAGCCACCTCAGCCTCCGCCCATGAGCGCCCGGAAGGGCGCCAACAGGATCGGTCCAAGCGGCACGTTGAAGTCGAAGGCCCGCTCGAAGAACCAGAGAAGCGCGACCGCGATCAGGAACCACGAGCCCAGCTTCAGAATCCAGTCGTAGAGACGGGTCCGACGGAGCGCGAACAGGATCGGGAAGGCGGCGAGGATGATCGCGACCTGACCCAGTTCCACACCGATGTTGAACCCGAGGAGCGAGAGGACCAGGTACTCCCGCCCCATGCCGATGTCACCCAGGACCGTGGCGAAGCCGAAGCCGTGGAAGAGCCCGAAGGCGAAGGCGATCGTCCACTCCTTGATGCCGAGAGTGGGGCGCAGGTTGGCCCAGGCCGCGACGGCGATCGAGGCCGCGATGATGGATTCCACGAACCGGGACGACAGCTCGATCACGCCCAGAGCCGCCAGGCTCAGCGTGACGCTGTGGGCAATCGTGAAGAACGTCACGATCGCCACGATGTTGAACAGTGCCTCTCGGAAGCTCTCGACCGGCACCCATCGACCCTCCTTGCGCGCCAGCACGGCGGGCAGCGTGAGGGCCATCAGGAAGAGGATGTGATCGATGCCGATCCAGATGTGCCAGACGCCGAGCCAGATGAACCCGAGGAAACCCCGGAAGACCGTCGACGAGGTGAGGTCGAGCGCCTGGCGGGGGTTGCCGGGACTCAGGATCATGGCGACCTGTCCCTCCACCCCCTCCTGGAAGAAGGTCGACGTCCGCCAGTTGTGCTCCACCACCACCAGGTTGCGATGATCGTCGTCCAGGTCGAAGCCGGTCGAGAGGAAGACGTCCATCATCTCAGGGATCTCCCACGGGCCGTCCAGCCGATAGTGCAACTGTACGAAACGTGCGTTCTCGATGAACAGCGACCCCAACCGGTCGAACTCGAGCGGGAGCGCACCGTCCGGGCCGTACAGCCCGAAGCGGGGTTCCACGTAGCCCCGGATCGAGTCGAGTCGGCTCCGAACCTGCGCCACGGTGACGGCGTCGGGGTCCCAACCGAAGCCCAGAGCGGCCTCGAGATCCTCCGTCGTGACCTCGACCCGTACGATCAGCGAGTCCGTGTAGATCCGCAGGAAGATGAGGCTCTGGCCGAGCTCGTGGCGGGGGGCGGCAGAGGTCGGCGTCGCGGCCGCCGCGGGCGCGGCGGTCGGCACGGACGAGCGGGCGTTCGACGTCCCCGTCAGGACAGCATCAGCGGCGATCGGAGAGGGGCCCAGGGCCGCCACGATGAAGGTGACCAGCGGTAGGATTCGGCGAAGCATGAAAGACCGGGGGACGGAGGAACGCGGGACGGGTATCAGGACGGGTCTGGCCGCCCTCGCGTCGACCTGCAGGACACGCATGACGCCGTCGAGACTTGTTGTCGGCAGAAATCGGCAGATTCTCAACGTGGAAGACACCACCTCTACCCGCCAAGACGCATGACGGACCAGGATACGGCATCTCGCTCTTCGGAGCACCACACGCGGCTCACCGCGGCCGAGCGCCTGATCTGGACCGGTCAGCGTCTCGACCCGGGCTCGCCCCTCTACAACATGGCTCTGGCTTTCGACATCCACGGCCCAGTGGAGGCGAAGGCGCTCGCGGAGGCGGTCCGGCGGCTCGTCGACCGCGAACCGGTCTTGAGGACCGTCTACCAGGAGAAGCACGGTCGGCCCATCCGGGTGGTGCTCCCCACGCTGGATCTTCCCCTCGAAGTGTGGGATCTACCGGAGGCCGGGGTCTCGGACGCCGAGGTGCAGACCCGGCTCGAGCAAAGGACCCGCACGGTGATGCGCCTGGACGGGCCGCTTCTCGATGCCTGCCTGGTACGCCGATCCCCCGAGCGGGCCCTTCTCTATCTCAATCAGCACCACATCGCCACCGACGCCTCCTCCACGGGCATCCTCTTCCGGCGCCTCGGCGAGGTCTACCGCGAGGTACTCGAGGGCGGAGAGCCTCCGGCCGCCTACCCTTCCTTTCTCGACCGGTCGAACGCGAGGCGGGATCACCGGCCTCGGATCGACTGGCCTCCGCAGCCGCGCACTGGCGGAACGGGGCCGAGGCGTTCGACGCCAACCTGCCCCTGTACGGTCGTCCCGGGCCCGGGTCCGGGCGGACGACCCGCGTGCGAATCCCCCTCGGACCCGAACGCTCGGAGGCCCTGCGTCGCCTGACGGAGGAGGCGCCGTTCCGATCCCTCACGCGCCAGCAGTCCCGTTACCTGGTATTCGCGACGGTGGTCCTGGCCTGGCTGCACCGGGTCTCGGACGAAACGGCCGTATCCCTGGGGTCACCCTGGCACCACCGTCCCTCGGCTACGCTGCGTGAGACGCTCGGGCTCTTCATCGAACTCTACCCCCTGCGCGTGCGCATCGACGACGAGGAGTCGTTCGGGAGTCTGGGGCGCAAGGTGGCCACGGCAGCCATGGAGACGCTGCGGTACGCGGTCCCGGGAGCCGCGGACTCACCGCACGCTCGTGGCTACGGAGTGGTCCTCAACTACATCACCGCCCGGATGGGAGACTTCGCCGGCCTGCCGGCCGAGTCCAACTGGATCCATTCCGGCTTCGGCGATCCCGACCATCGGATCCGGCTGCAGGTGCACGACTTCGACGAAGCCGGTGAACCCACGCTGGACTTCGACCTCGACGTCGAGACGTTCGACGCCGAGGCCCGCCGCTGGGTCGTGGATCACTTCCTTCGGCTCTTCGATGCGCTCGCCGAAGACCCCTCCGCCCGGCTGGCCGACGTGCCCCTGGTCACGCCCGCCGAGGAGGCGGTCTTCGCGCCCCCCGGCCCGCTGCATCCGGAGCCGGCCTCGGTCCTGCCCTCGCTCCAGGCGGTCGCCGAGCGGCGCGCGGGCGAGCCGGCCGTCGTATCCGGCCCGGTCGCGCTCACCTACGAGGAGCTCTTCACACGGGCGCGGACCGTGGCGAGGGGACTTCAGGCCCGTGGAATCGGACCCGGTCGGGTCGTCGGTCTCCACCTCGGGCCGTCGACCGACCTGATCGTCGCGTGCCTCGGCGTGCTCCAGGCGGGCGCGGCCTACCTTCCTCTCGATCCGGGCTATCCGGCCGAGAGACTCGACGGGATGGTCGAGGACGCCGGCGCCGACCTCGTGCTCGCAGGCACCGACCCTTCGTCGGCACGACCCTGGCCGGTCGCGACGATCTCCGTTGCGGCGCTGCTCGACGAAGCCGCGGGTGCGATCGACGGCGAGCCGCCCGAGGCGGCCCCCGCTGCCGACCAGCTCGCGTACGTGCTCTTCACGTCCGGCTCCACGGGGCGGCCCAAGGGCGTGGAGATCACCCACGGGGCGCTGTCGGACTACGCCCACTGGGCGGCCCGTACGTACGCCCCGGACGGGCCCGTGCGGATGCCCCTCTTCACCTCTCCGGCGTTCGCCCTCACCGTCACGTCGATCTTCACGCCTC
>JAHHMJ010000274.1 GCA_018678395.1 Gemmatimonadota bacterium
CCGACCACCGTGTCGTAGCCCTGGGGCAGCTTCACGATGAAGTCGTGCGCGTTCGCCGCCCGAGCCGCGGCGACCACGGCCTCGGGCCTCGCCTCCGGATGGCCATAGCGGATGTTGTCCGCCACCGTCCCGAAGAAGAGGTACGGGTCCTGAAGCACCATCCCGACCTGCCGCCGGAAGTGCGCTGAGTCGAGGTCGCGCACGTCGACCCCGTCCACCCGCACGCACCCGCCGGTAGCGTCGTAGAACCGCGCGATCAGGTTGACCACCGTAGTCTTCCCTCCTCCCGACGGCCCCACGAGCCCGATCATCTCGCCCGGCGCCACGTCGAAGCTCACGCCCTTGAGCACCTGGCGAACGCCGTCGTAGGCGAACGTCACGTCTTCGAAGGTCACGCGCCCCCCGACCGGCTCGAGCCGCACGGGACGCTCCCGGTCGACGACCTCCGGCTCGGTGTCGAGCACCTCGAACACCCGGTGCGCAGAGCTCGTGGCCCGATTCATCGTCCTCGTCATTTGCCCGATCACCTCGATGGGATGGATGAACATCGTCGTGTAGAGCAGGAACGAGACGAACGTCCCCGCCGTCAGCGACACCCCCTCGGCACCGGTGCCCAACAGCCTCGGGACCGCGAAGGCCCACACCAGCACGGTGGTGCCGTGGATCGCCAGCATCAGCGTGGGCCAGAAGGTGGTCCACGCGTGATGAAGTCGATTCGCCTCTTCCGTCACGTCGTAGTTGCGCTCGCCGAAGCGGCCCGTCTCGTAGGCCTCCTGGCTGAACGCCTTCACGACCTTGATGCCCGGCAGGGTGTCGCCGAGCACGTCGGTCATGCCGCTCCACTTGCGCCACGTGCGCAGGAAGAGCCGCTCCATCCGGTGGCCGTGCCGGAAGATCACCCAGCAGAACAGCGGCACCGGGACGACCATCACCAGGCCGAGCCTCCAATCGAGGCTCAGCAACACGGTCGACAGGCCGAGCAGCATGACACCCGACAGCGACACGTCGACGACACCGAACGCCAGGAACTCCCACAGGCGATCGGTATCCGACGTCACACGCGTGATCAGTCCGCCCGTCTTCTTGCGGCTGAAATACCCCATCCCCATGCGCTGCAGGTGCTCGTAGACCGCCTTGCGGAGGTCCCGGGCCACGTACTCACCGACCACGCTCATCAGGCGCAGACGAACGAGGGCCGCGGCCTGGCGCACGAGGTAGACCCCCGCCATGGCGCCGACCGCCAGCCAGGCGACCGCCGCACCCTCGGCGAGCGGAATGGTCCCGTCCTGCACCGGACGCACCACCTCGTCGATCAGGAAGCCCGCCAACCACGGCGGCACCAGGCTGACCAGCGTGATCACGGTCGCGGCGACGAAGCCCTGAACCATGCGCCGCTGGTAGGGCCGCAGGTAGTCCAATAACCGCCACAGCACCGCACGCCGATTCCCGGCCACGAGGGCCTGGGCCTCCCGCACCGGACCCGCGACCGCCCGCGCGTACTCGACGTCGGGATCACCGGTCTGCACCGTGGCGCCCTCTGCATCCTGCTCGAGGACGAAGCGGATGTTCTCGACCGCCCGCCGCTGCCGGTGTGTGTACCGCACTTCGGCGAGTGGCGGAGCCCCGGTAGTGCCGAGCACGTGCAGCAGCGTCGCCGAGAGTCCCGGCTCCGCGCGCACGGCCTGGACCGCGTCCCGCTCGAAGACCCGCTCGACGGCGCGATCCGCCACCACCGCGACGCGCTCATCACCCAGGACGAGCCAACGCTCCACCAGATTCATCCGGTCGTCCAGGTCGACCAGCGCGTACAGCCGCACCCGTCCGCCCAGCGCCTCCCTCGCGGCGCGCTCCACACCCCGGGGCAGCCGCACCGGCTGCTCGAGATAGCGCTCGACGATCGCTCGATCGCGCCGCAGGCTTTCCTTCGACATCTCCCCCTCCTCACGTGGTCGGCAATCGTCCCTTCGATCGCCTGGAAACAACGAACCGGCCTTCCGGATGCCCCGCGGAGGGGACCGGAAGGCCGGTTCGGCCGATCGAAAAACGACGATGCCTACACCAGAATCAGGTCTCTCCCTCCTTGAGCAGGACCCCCATGGGGATCGCGCTCACCCGGCCGTAGCCGATGCCCGCACGGGCCCCCTCGGGGGCGCCGAACGGTCCGACGTCGACGGCGGACGCACGGAGCCCCTTGCGGGGCCGCGTCCAGGCGTCGGTCTGTCGGTTGGTGAACGGATTCATGGTTCGACACTCGATGGTTCTGGTCGGGTCATCCGGTCGTCTCGAGACCGGTCCCTCCGAGGTGCGGGACCCTCCCGCAGGCGTTCGCGGCACGAGCCGCGCACCACCTACCCGGATGTCGCTAGCTACATACGGAGCCCCGCACGCGCAAGTTTCTCGCGAGAAAGTGCCCGCGGACCTCACTTCGTCCACGGGCTCCTTCCCTTCACGGATCGATCCAGCGGCACGCCGGCTACGGCGCGTCCGTCACCGGCCGCCCGCGGGAGTGCATGTCGAACCACTTCCTGAGGAAGAGCTGCGTGCGCAGGAAGTTCGACGGCTTGCTCGAGGTCCCGTGCCATTCCTCGTTGAAGCGGATCATCGCGGTCGGGACCCCCATGACCTTGAGCGCCGCGTAGTACTCCTCGGTCTGCGGCATGGGTGTGCGCAGATCGTTCACGCCGGTCATCAGCATTGTCGGCGTGGAGACGTTGCCCACGTACATCAGCGGCGAGCGCCGCAGGTGCTCACTGGGATCGTCCCACGGGAAGTTCTCGAAGTTGCGGTACCAGCCGATGCCGTCGGTCGTGCCGACGAACGAGAGCCAGTTGGTGACCGGGCAGTTGGCCGAAGCCGCGGCGAAGCGATCGGTCTGGCCGACCACCCAGGACGTGAGCACCCCGCCACCTGAGCAGCCGTAGACAAACATGTTGCTCTCGTCCACCCAGCCGCGCGCGATCACCTCGTCGACCCCGTTCATGAGGTCGTCGTAGTCCTTGCCGGGATAGGCATTCTTGATCGCGTTTCCGAAACTGCTGCCGTAGCCCGAGCTGCCACGGGGGTTGGTGTAGAGAACGATGTACCCGTTCGCCGCGTGCTCCTGCCAGCCGAAGTTGAAGCCGACGTTGTACATCCCGTGCGGCCCGCCGTGAATGGCGAGCATGAGCGGGTACTGCCGGTCGGGATCGAAGTCCGGCGGCTTCACGATCCACCCCTGGATCTGGAAGTCCTCGACGGACTCGTACCAGATCTCCTCCACCTCGCCGAACGTCACGCCGGCGAAGACGTCGTCGTTGACCCGGGTGAGCTGCTGGAAGGCGTCGGGCGCATCGAGATCGAAGGTGACCAGGTCCGCCGGCGTGTCCGGATCCGTATAGGTCGCGACGGCACGGCCGTCTTCGGTGAACGAGCCGAGGCCGAGCATGTAGTTGCCTCTCGCCACCTCGCGCACACCGCCGTCCTTCGAGACGAAGTGGACGCCGCGCGTCCCTTCGGAGCTGACGGTCAGGTAGAGCCCGCTGCCATCGTGCGCCCACATCATCGAGTTGATCTGGCGATCGAAGCCGTCTGAGATCAGGCGGGGATTCTGGCCGTCCCGGCCCATCACGTAGACCCCGGAATTCCGGTAGGTGTCGTCGTGGAAGTCGGCGCCCCGATACGCGATGAGCGAGCCGTCCGGCGACGGCATCGGACCACTGTCCTGCCCGCGCCGCGTGGTCAGCGGCCGGATCTCACCGGTCGCCACGCGCACGGCGTAGACCTCGGACTCACGCCACGACAGTTCGGCGTCCTCGGTGCGCAGCGAACTGAAGACCAACTCCTCACCGTCGGGCGTCCACTCTCCCGTCGAGTGGTTCCAGTCGCCATCGGTAAGCTGGCGCGCGGTGCCGCCCTCCGCCGGTACGACGAAGATGTGGCGCCATGCCCCGTCCACGAAGCCGACCCGGTCCTGGCGGTAGTCGGCGCGGGTGACGACCCGCGGAGCGGCAGTCCACTCGGCACCGTCCGGGCGGCCGGGCGGCGACACGCTGAAAGCCGGTTCCTCGTCCACGTTCATCGTGAACGACAGGTGTGTGCCGTCCGGCGACCACCGAATGCCTCCGGGCGAGCTCTCCAGCCGCGTGATCTGGCTGGTGGCGCCCTCGTCGTCCATCCAGCGCACGAAGATCTGGGTTCCCTCGGGCTCACCCTCGCGCGTGAACGCGATGCGGGTCCCGTCCGGCGACCAGATCGGGCCCGACCCATCCACCAGGAAGCGATTCTTCGAGCCGTCCGCATTCATGATCCAGATGAACGACTCGCGCGAGTCGTTCATCTTGTCGACCCACCCTCGGGTGTAGACGATCTGGCTCCCGTCCGGCGAGATGCGCGGATTCGAGACGCTTTCGACGTCGAGATACATCTCGAGGTCGAGGGTCTTCGTCGGTTGCTGCGCGGCGGCGGGCAAGGCGGCCGGCAGGGTGGTGAGCACGGCGGTCGCGGCCACGAGTGCCGCGTTGCGGAGATGGGACATGGATCGCTCCAACGGTCGAGTCTCTGCACGCCCGGGACGGGCCGGGGCCGGCCGCTGCGGTGAGCGAAGATCCGCGCCGCGCGGCCAGGACATCGCGAACATACGGCCGCACGTCACCGGATCGCGAGGGGACGCGCGTCGCGACGCCCTGTACTATCATTGGGCTCGTTCGCAAGGCTCGCTGGACACCCCATTCGCACGACCGGACCCTTCATGAGGCTCTCGCCACGCGTCGCCGCCGCGGCGCTCACCCTCGTCGTCGCCTCCTGCGCCACCGCGGGCACCGCCGGTGACCGCATGTTCGACCACTTCACGCGCGCGTCGTCGGTGCAATCCGCGCTGATCGTCGGCGACGTGGACGGCGCCCGCCGCCCCGCCTCATGGCTCGCCGAGCACGATGCGGTCGCGACGACGGCCCCCGGCGATCGGGGATGGATCGATGCCCTGCGCACCGCTTCGGTCGAGATCCGGGACGCGACGTCGGTGGACGAAGCGGCGGACGCCACGGGACGCCTCGCACGGAGCTGCGCCGGGTGTCATACGAGCTCCAATGCCGGGCCTCGTTTCCGCCCGGCTGGCGAGCCGCCGGAGGGCGACGACCGGTCGAGCCACATGACCCGTAACCTCTGGGCGATGGATCGTATGTGGGAGGGGCTGATCGGCGCGTCGAGCGACACGTGGGAGGCCGGAGCGCGCGCCATCGCCGACGAGGAGCCGGAGAGCTTCTCGGGCGGCAGCGCCGTGGCCGCGCTCGCTCGCGCCATCCACGAGCAGGCGACCCGTGCCGAACGCACCCCGACCGGAAACCGCGCCGAGGTGTACGCCGATCTTCTCAAGACCTGCGCCGGATGCCACACTCTCGTGGGAGCCGGAGCCGACTGAGCACCACGGAACACCAGGAATCGGGATGAACACGACGACGACCTCGCGGACACTGGCCGTTACCGCCTTCACCGCTTTGAGTCTTGGTTTGGCCGCGCCCGTGGCGACCCAGGAGCCCGCGCCCGCCGCACCCCCGCCCGGGGCCCCGACGCTCGACTCCGTAGTCGCGGAGGATCTGACCAGTTTCGCCACGGGGATGGTCGCCGGCGTAGTGGTTCAGGGAGAGCTCGACTTCCTCGCGGCATGGGGAACACCGGACCGCCAGTCGACCGATTCGCTCGAGGCCACGTCGCTGCTGGCCTCCCCGGGCATGACCGAGATTCTGGTCGCGGTGACGGTGCGCGCCCTCGGGGCGGCCGGCCTGCTGGACCCGCAGGCGCCGCTCTCGCGGATCCTCGCCGAAGCGACGGGACGTCTCGGCCAGGTGACCCTCGATCAACTTCTGTCCCACACCTCCGGGCTGGACAACGCGGCGGTCCCCGCCGGTCGTACATGGGCGGAGGCGCTGGACGGTCTCGGTGACGACGCGTTCGTGGCCGAACCGGGCGAGGTCTTCTCGGCGTCCCGGTACTCGTACCCCCTCGCCGCCCGGGTCCTGGAACGCGCCGTGGGCATGCCGTTCGCCGAGATCGCGACGCAGGCGGTCCTCACGCCGCTGGGAATGGGCCGCTCGACGTTCGACCTGGATACCGCGCGTGAACGCGGCCTGACCACCGGATACCGGTTCGACGGAAGCGGCCCCGTCGCGGTCGAGCCGGTCGAACGAGCCGCGGGACTGCCGGTGCTCTTCACGTCGACGCCGGATGTCCTCCAGTTGTTGAGTGCCTGGATGTCCGGTGGCATCCGTGGCTCCTCACCGCTGGGTGCGGCACCCGCCGACGTACCCCGCATGGATCCGGCCCGGCACTTCAGCGACGGGTTGACGCAGGACGTGGAGGCCCTCGTCCCGCAGGCTGCGATCAACCGCGACGACCTGGGGTTCCGTACGACGATCCATCTCTACCCGGAGCAGGAGACCGGCCTCTTCATCTGGGCGAACGGACCCGTGCCCGGACGGACGATCGTGTGGATCCGCAGCCTGCTGGCAGAGGCGGTCGGTGACGTGGAGACGTCGATGGCCAGCCAGGGGATCCCGGTCCGACGCACCGTCGACCCCACGTTCATGCCGGACGGTCTGGACGATCTCGCCGAGTGGGTCGGATTGTACCGGAACGGGTCGGCGCTGATCGGCCTCCAGTTCTCGGAAGGTCAGTTGCGCTTCTTCGACGGCGAGGAGACGTACCCGCTCCAGGGCGTCGGTCCGGCGACGTTCGCCTACGTCGGAGAGAGCACCAGCGGCCCCCCGCTACAGCTGCTGCGTCTGGGCGATCGCTTGATTGTTCTGTACGGCAACCTCGCATACGCCTGGGAGAGCGCCGAAGTGACCGCTCCCGGCGGGGGCTGACAGGCCGACCGAGGAGGCCCCCTCGGTCGGTGCGTTCACCGCCCCACCCCCGTGGGACCCGCTGAATCGGTAGATTGGTCGGTCCCCGCCGCCCCGCGGGTCGTGGGCCGCCGTCCCGACGGCGCGCTCGCGAACGCAGGCCGGAGCCCCGCATCGCCCGTACCATCCACGCGTCATGGCCGAACAGAAGTTCATCTACCACATGCACCGGCTGACCAAGATCGTCGCGCCCAAGCGGAAGATCCTGGAGGACATCAGCCTCTCGTTCTTCCCGGGAGCCAAGATCGGGGTCGTCGGCCCGAACGGGTCGGGGAAGAGCTCGCTGTTGAAGATCATGGCGGGCCTCGACGCGGACTTCCTGGGCGAGGCGTGGGCCATGAAGGGCACGAAGATCGGGTATCTGGCGCAGGAGCCGGAGCTCGACCCGGAGCTCGACGTCAAGGGCAACGTCGAGCTGGCCGTGAAGGAGACGCGCGACCTCCTGAAGGACTTCGAGGAGGTCAACATGGCCTTCGGGTCGGTCACCGACGACGACGAGATGAACACGCTCATCGAGCGCCAGGCGAAGCTGCAGGACCGCATCGACGCTGCGGGTGCCTGGGACCTCGACCGGAAGCTCGAGATCGCCATGGACGCGCTGCGCCTTCCCCCGGGGGACGCCGACGTCACGACGTTGTCGGGTGGTGAGCGGCGGCGGGTCGCGCTCTGCCGAGTGCTGCTGGAAGAGCCCGACATGCTGCTCCTCGACGAGCCGACCAACCACCTGGACGCCGAGTCGGTCGCGTGGCTGGAGCACCACCTCGCCGCGTTCCCCGGCACCATCGTGGCCATCACCCACGATCGCTACTTCCTCGACAACGTCGCCGAGTGGATCCTCGAGCTGGACCGCGGACGCGGGATTCCATGGAAGGGCAACTACACCTCCTGGCTCGAGCAGAAAGAGTCGCGCATGGCGGCCGAGGAGAAGCAGAACAGCGCCCGAGCCAAGACGCTGCAGCGCGAGCTGGAGTGGGTGCGCATGGCGCCGCGAGCACGCCAGTCGAAGGGAAAGGCGCGACTCAACGCCTACGAGGAGCTGCTCGCAGCCGACGAGCGCGAGCAGGTGCGCTCGGCAGAGATCCTCATTCCCAAGGGACCCCGGCTCGGCAAGGTCGTGATCCAGGCGGAGAAACTACGGAAGGGCTACGGGGACAAGCTGCTGATCGAGGACCTCACCTTCGACGTGCCGCCCGCCGCGATCGTGGGCATCATCGGGGCCAACGGCGCAGGAAAGACGACGCTGTTCCGCATGATCACGGACAGGGAGCAGCCCGACGACGTACGGCTCGTCGTCGGTGAGACCGTGAAGCTGGCCTACGTGGACGAGAGTGGAGATGCGCTGAACC
>JAHHMJ010000644.1 GCA_018678395.1 Gemmatimonadota bacterium
GGTCAGGGCGAGGAGCGGAAGACGGCGCAGTGCGTGAAGCATTCGATGACCGATGGAATCAGGGACGTACGGGGCACACAGGTCTTCCAGGAGTCTCGGCCTGCGCACCCGCACCATAAACATCTGATTACCGAATCTCGATCCTCGTGCCCGGTACGGGAAGGGTCCAGCGGCTCTCGTCGCCCTCCAGCGCCCGGCGAAGTCGCTCGACGAAGCGAGCCAGATTCGTACCGGGGACCGGGTCCGGGTCGACGCTCACCGGCTCGAAGAAGTCCTCCCAGTGGCCGAGCACGACGTGCCGGGGACGCAGATTCTCCATGACGGCCTCCGGGTGCCAGCGTGCCTCTTCGAACGAGGCGGGAACCAACACCGCGACGTCGACCGAGTCGGTACCCTCGGGGACGAAGCCGTAGGGCCCCTCGGACACGGCATCCTGGACATAGATCCGGCGCACGACCGAGCCGGAGGAGTCGAGGACCTCGAAGAGAAACGACAGCGCGTCGCCGCCGACCCACTCCGAGGCCGACCGCGGCTCCCGTTCGAGCGGCGCCTCCCGCGACGCGTCGTAGAGCTCGAGCCCGCCGAAGTGGGGCGGATGCCGGGACCTGACGGGGAGGACGCGGAGATCCGGCCCGAGAGGAACGCGGGTGCCCCCACCCTCGACGTCGGCCGCCAACGACGAGAGGTCGACGAGTCTGTCGGGGTCGAGGTCCAACCGGGACCACGCCGGCGCCAGCGTACGGACACCCGTGGTATTCGTGAGCACCCGCGCTCGAGCAGCTTGGCGCGCAGCGACCCATGGAACGTCCATGAGGTGGTCGTAGTGCGCGTGACCGGACACGATCGCAACGACGCGCGAGAGTTCGGTGACCCCGACGGTTCGGAGCCCCTCGGCGATCGCGACCGTGTCGGCTTCGATCTCGAGGAGACCGGTGCGCCAGATCGACGGATTCGAGAACAGGGGCGCCGTGAGCACCGCAGTGGCCGGCGTCTCGATGAGCCAGCCGCCGACCCCGAGATACGTCATCGTGACGGGAGGGGCCGGCACCGCAGCACCGGTATCCAGGCGCACCGGGCCCCTTGCGAAGTCCGCCGCGGTGAGTGCCGGCGCACATCCAGTCACCAGCAGGGCGAGCACCAGTGCGGCGCCCTTCATCTCATCCCCCCGAAGCGTGCCGCTCCACCCGCTCGAGCAGAGCGTCGAAGAGGCGGCGCGTAACCGGGCCGACCCGGCCGTCACCGATGTCGCGCCCGTCCAGTCGTACGGTGGGCCTCACCTCGGTCGTGGTCCCGGTGAAGAACGCCTCGTCGGCCCGCACCAAGTCCTCGACCTGGATCGGCCGCACCTCGACCGCGATTCCACTCTCGCGAGCGAGTTCGATCACGAGCCCACGGGTGATCCCGGGCAGCACCACGTTCGTGAGGGGATGGGTCACGAGCGTCTCGCCGAAGACCGCGAAGAAGTTGTTGTGGGCACCCTCCAGAGCGATTCCGTCCCTGACGAAGAGGGCGTCGTCGACCCCCGCGTCCACGGCGGCCTGCTGCGCGAGAACGTTCGGGAGGAGGGCGATGGTCTTCACGTCGACCCTCGCCCAACGGCGATCGGGCACCGTGATCGCCTCGAATCCCGCACCCCAGCGTGCCGGGTCCGGACGGTGGAAGGCCTTGGCGTAGGCGTAGACCGTCGGCGGAACCGGGGTCGCCGGGAAGGCGTGCGTGCGAGGTGCGACGCCCCGTGTGATCTGGATGTAGACGATCGAAATCGGCTCCGACGTCAGCCCGTTCTCGACGAGGAGGCGTTCGTGGACCTCGGTCAGCCCGGAGGTGTCGGCGTCGATCCGCAGCGCACACAGGCCCCGGAGCATGCGGTCGATGTGACGGTCCATCAGAAAGAACCGTCCCCCGTATGCCGGAGTGACTTCGTAGATCCCGTCGGCGAAGAGAAAGCCCCGATCGTCGACGGATACGCGGGCCTGAGAGGCCTCCACGTAGTCGCCGTTCAGATAGACGATGGCCATGGCGAATCCTGGACCACGGGTGGTTGGACGAATGCGGGGACGCCCCCTCGACGAGAGCGCCCCCGCATACGAATCGTTCGGACTGCGCGGGGCCGGGTGATCAGGCCTCGGCGTTCTTGTTCTCGAGGTCCTTGAACTGCTCGAGGAGTTCGGCCTCTGCGATCCCGCTCGACTCCTCGTCGGCGTCCTCCTCTTCGACCACCTCGACCTCGGCCTCCTGAACGGGGGCTTCGGCGTCCGTCTCGTCGTCGCCGGCACCGAGGGCCTTCGGCTTCTCGGAACCCGGCAGCAGTCCCATCTCCTGCTTGAGCGCGAGGAGCTTGTCCTCGACCCCGGCGTCGCCACCGCCGGCCTCGAGCTGCATGAACTCGGTTTCGAGGGTGTCGCTGCCGAGCGCCTCGTCGACCTCGGCTGCGGCGAGGCTCTTCCGCTCGGATTCCTCGATCTTCTCGGCCATGCGGTTGAACGCCTCGAACGCCGAGGTGTCCGACAGGCCCGACATGGTCTCGTGGATGCGCTTCTGCGCCTGGGCGCGCTTCTGCTTGGCGATCAGGAGATTCCGCTTGCGCTTCGCCTCCTCGATCTTGTCGTTGAGCTGCCGCAGCGAGCCCTTGAGCTTCTCGGTCTCTTCGGCCTGGGCGCGCCAGGTCTGATCGAGCATCTGCACCCGCTGGGCGTGCTCCTGCTGACGCATGAGCGCCTGCTTCGCCAGGTCGTCACGACCTTCCTTGACGGCCAGCATCGCACGGCGTTCCCAGTCCCGCGTCTGCTTCACCTCTTCATCGAGCTGGCTGCGGAGCTTGCGCTCGTCGGCGATGGCCGCGGCGACTTCACGCTTGGCCTTCGCCAGCTGGTCCCGCATGTCCAGGATGATCTGGTTGAGCATCTTCTCCGGGTTCTCGGCCCGAGAGATCAGATCATTGATGTTGGACTTCAGAAGCGTCGAAAACTTGGTAAAGATCCCCATCGGGTCAGCCCTCCTCCCCGGACACACCGGCGAGATCGCGGATGCGCTCCATGTGCCCGGAGGCGGCCAGGTGGATGCTCTCCACCGACGCCTGGACCTCAGCGAAGTCCAGGGTCTCCAGCTCCAGGGTGTCGCTGATGATGAGCTCCCCGTCCTCGATGCCGTAGGCGCCGTGGACGACGTCGCTCGCGTTCATTTCGAGTAGCGTGCGATACAACTCCTCGCTCCCCGCCTCGTCGGGAAGGTCCATGACCTTCATACGGAGCAGCAGAAGCGGGGGTGCATGGTTGAGCACCAACGGGTACCCGCCGTTGCGGGTCCGGACGAGGAACATGCCCTCTTCCAGTTCCTGATAGTCCACATCCATCCGGATGAGGAAGCTCTCGAGGTCCTCTCGGGTGACCATCGACCACTCCGTTCTCAAGGTACGACGCCGCTGTGGGCAGGCGTTTCGGGCGTGCGCCGGGGACGCATGGTTCGCAGTCCGTACGCCGACGGCACCCAGGGGGTTTCCCGCCGGCTGAAACTAAAGACAACCGGGGACGAGCGCGACTGCGGACGAGCCCGTTCCGAGTCCTCGTACGGTCGCAGCCGCGCACGTCTTCATCGTCAGACGACCTGAGCCCTCTGTGCCGCGAGCAGTGAGCCCAGATAGCGGCCCGTGTACGACTCGGGGTGCGCCGCGACGGCCTCGGGCGGGCCCGCGGCGACGATCCCACCCCCGGCCGCCCCGCCACCGGGGCCCAGATCGATGATCCAGTCGGCGGTTTTCACGACCTCCAGGTTGTGCTCGATGACCACCACGGTGTTGCCCAGCTCCACCAATCGGTGCAGAACCTCGAGGAGTACCCGGACGTCTTCGAAGTGGAGACCCGTGGTCGGCTCGTCGAGGATGTACAGCGTGTTGCCGGTCTGACGTTTCGACAGTTCCGTGGCGAGCTTGACCCGCTGCGCCTCGCCCCCCGACAGCGTCGTGGCGGACTGCCCGAGGTGGATGTAGTCGAGCCCGACGTCGTGCAGCGTCTGCAGCTTGCCGCGGATCCGCGGGACCGCGTCGAAGAACTCGAGCGCCTCCTCGACGGTCATGTCCAGCACCTCGGCGATGTTGCGCCCCTTGTAGCGGACGTCGAGCGTCTCGCGGTTGTAGCGCTTGCCCTTGCAGACGTCGCAGGGCACGTACACGTCCGGCAGGAAGTGCATCTCGATCTTGACCAGCCCGTCTCCCTTGCACGCCTCGCAGCGTCCCCCCTTCACGTTGAAGGAGAAGCGGCCCGGAGCGTATCCGCGCATCTGCGATTCCGGAAGCGACGCGAAGAGGTCGCGGATGGGCGTGAAGAGCCCGGTGTAGGTGGCCGGATTCGATCGTGGCGTTCGTCCGATCGCCGACTGATCGACCTCGATGACCTTGTCGATGAGATCCAGCCCATCCAGCCCGCCGTGGGGTGCGGGCGCCGCTTTCGCACGGTAGAAATGACGCGCCAGAGCGGCGTAGAGGGTCTCGTTGACCAGCGTGGATTTACCGGAGCCGCTCACCCCGGTGACGGCCGTGAAGGTGCCGAGCGGGAACTCGACGTCGAGATCCCGCAGGTTGTTCCCCCGCGCACCTCGCACCCGCAGGACCCGATCACCGTCCACCGGCCGTCGCGAGGCGGGAATCGGAATCGTCCGCTCGCCACGCAGGTAGGCCCCCGTCAGCGACCGCTCGGCGTCGAGCACCGCCTGCAGCGTGCCCTCGGCGACCACTTCACCTCCATGCCGACCCGCCCCCGGACCGAGGTCGACCAGCCAGTCGGCTGCGCGGATCGTGTCCTCGTCGTGCTCGACCACCAGGACCGTGTTGCCCAGGTCCCGCAAGGCGCGCAACGTGCCGAGCAGCCGCTCGTTGTCGCGCTGATGCAAGCCGATCGACGGCTCGTCGAGGATGTACAGGACCCCGACCAACCGGCTTCCGATCTGGGTGGCGAGCCGGATGCGTTGCGCCTCACCGCCCGACAGCGTGCCCGCCGCGCGCCCGAGCGACAGGTACCCGAGTCCGACATCCGCCAGGAAACCGAGCCGCTCGCCGACCTCCTTGACGATGGGTCCCGCGATCTCCTCGGGCAGATCGGGGTCACCGGGCCGAAGCGCGTTCACGAAGGCGAGCGCGTCGTCGATCGGGAAGTCGACCAGTTCCCCGAGCGACCGGTCGCCCACCGTGACGGCGCGGGACTCTGGCCGCAGCCGGGACCCGTGGCAGGTCCCGCAGGCGAGGGTGGACATGTAGTCCTCGAGCTGGTTGCGCACGTTCGCCGAGCGGGTGTCGGCATACCGACGCTGCACGCTGGCGACCACCCCTTCCCAGGTGTCCTCGTAGTGCCCCTTCATCTTCCCCGAGCCCGACTGGTAGGGGAAGCGGATCTTCATCGCGCCGGACCCCATCATGATCGCCTCGCGCACGTCCTCGGCGAGGTCGCCCCAGGGTCGCGCGAGGTCGAACTCGTAGGCCTGCGCCAGCCCCGGCAGCACCGATCGGCGCAGATGCCCCGCCGGCGAACCCCACGGAAGGACGACCCCTTCGAGAATCGACAAGGAGTGGTCACCCAGCAGGAGGTGCGGATTGACCTCCTTGCGGGTGCCGAGCCCGTCGCAGTCCGGACAGGCACCGTAGGGCGAGTTGAACGAGAACTGCCGGGGCTCCAGTTCGGCGAGCGACGTCCCGCACGCGGCGCAGGCGTAGTGCTCGCTGAACATGTGCGAGGTCGGCTGCTTTCGTCGCGCGTGCTCGAGGACCTCGACCACGCCCTCGGCCGCTCGCAGCGCCGTCTCGACCGAATCCGCGAGCCGTGTGCGGTCGTCTTCGCGAACGACGAGGCGGTCCACGACGATGGCGATGTCGTGATTCTCGTACCGATTCAATGCGGGAAGATCGACGAGATCGAAGGTGTCCCCATCGACCCGGGCGCGGACGAAGCCCTCCTTGCGGGCCTTCTCGAAGAGGTCCCGGAATTCACCCTTCCGGCCGCGCACCAGAGGGGCCAGCACCTCGATTCTGGTCCCGTCCCCGAGGCCCAGGAGGCGATCGACGATCTGGGTGGCGGACTGACGCAGCACGGGCGCACCGCAGTGGGGACAGTGCGGGATGCCGACCCGCGCCCACAGGAGGCGCAGGTAGTCGTACACCTCGGTGACCGTTCCCACCGTCGAACGCGGGTTGCGACCCACGGTCTTCTGCTCGATCGAGATCGCCGGTGACAGGCCCTCGATCGAGTCGACGTCGGGCTTCTCCATGAGTCCGAGGAACTGCCGTGCGTAGGCCGACAGCGACTCGACGTACCGACGCTGGCCCTCGGCGTAGATGGTATCGAACGCCAGTGAGCTCTTCCCCGAGCCGGAGAGCCCGGTGATGACCACCAGACTTTCGCGGGGGAGGTGAACCTCGATGTCGCGCAGGTTGTGCTCCCGCGCGCCGCGCACCACCAGGACGTCATGTTTCATGGAAACCGAAGAATAGCCGAAGGCTGGTTTCGGGGGGAAGCCCCGACGTACGGCAGAGGGCAACGCCCCACACCGGGACCACGGGTGCACGCCTTACGTTGTGCATCATGCACCAATCGATCGTCGTGCCCCTCGACGGAACGACCTTCGCCGAGCGTGCTCTGGGTCCCGCAGCCCGGATCGCGGCGGCGACGGGCGCGTCGCTCCATCTCGTCCGGGTGACGGATCCCACCGGGGCCGTACGGGCGTACCCGGCCGAGGGGATCGGGTTGCCTCCGACGCCGGTCGACCCCGTCACCCGCTCGGAAGACGCGGCTCGGTACCTCGACCGCGTGGGCGCCCGGGTCGAGGCTTCCGGAGTCGAGGACGTTCGAACGGCCGTACTGGACGGCGATGTCGCGCCATCCGTCGCTCGCTACCTCGCTCACGTCGGCGCCGACGGGTTGGCGATCGCGACCCACGCACCCGGCCCGGTGGGGCGGGTGTTGTCGGGGAGCGTTGCCGACGACCTGCTCGCGGCCGTGCGACTCCCGGTCCTCGCCATTCCCCCCGCGCCGGACGGGCACGGCGACGAGACTCGCGACACCGACGAGGTCGCCGCGGACGCCGGCACGGCGGACGCCGGCGCCGCGCCCTCCCTGACGCCGATCCTCGTGGCCATCGACGGCTCGACCAGCGATACCGCCGCGGATACGGCCGGCGCCCTCACGCTCGCTCTGGGCGGGCGCCTCGCCCTGGTCCATGTCGTGTCGATGGAGACGTTCGCCGTCGGCCCCCTCTCGCACCCGACACGGGCGTGGGACGAGGCGATGCGGGCCGGGGAACGGGTGGTCGACCGGGTGCGGGAGCGTATGCGACGGCGAGGCATCGCGGTGGACGCCTTCGTTCTGGCGCACCGCTCGCCGGCCACGGCGATCCGCGAGGTGGCCCATGAAGTCCGCGCCGGCCTCGTGGCGCTGGGCTCGCATCGCCGAACCGGCCTCAGACGGCTGCTGCTCGGCAGCGTCGCGAACGACGTCCTGACCCGCGTCTGCCGGCCGGTCCTCGTCCACCCCGCCTGTTGAGCGCTCAGGCCCGCCCTTCGAGCTCCGTCAAACGCCGAATCCGCTCGTCCATGGGGGGATGCGTCGAGAACAGCGACATCAGCCCCCGTCCTTTCCGACCCGCCAGCGGATTCACGATCGCGAGTTGAGCCCCCGCGGGATTCACGTCCATCGGAATGCGCCGTGAGTAGCCGTCGAGGCGGCTGAGGGCACCCGCCAGTCCTCTCGGCGAGCCGACGATCTCGGCCGCGGTCCGATCGGCCTGGAATTCGTTCTGGCGACTGATGGCCATCTGAAGGATCATCGCAGCCAGCGGGGCGACGATCATCATCACGATCAGCGCCACCGGATTGCCCCGGTCGTTGCCGCGTCCGCCCGTGAACAGCGCGAGCCGGGACAGCATCGCCAGCGCCCCTGCCATCGTGGCGGCTACGGTCCCGACGAACATGTGCCGGTGCTTGATGTGGGCGAGTTCGTGCGCGGTCACCCCCTCGAGCTCCTCCATCGGCAGCGCCTGCAGAATGCCCTCGGTGAAGCAGACCACACCGTTCTGAGGGTTGCGCCCGGTCGCGAACGCGTTGGGCTGCTGCTGGGGCGAGATCGCGACCGTGGGCACCGGGACGCCCGCACGCGCCGAGAGACGCTCCACCATCCGGTAGAGCTGGGGCGCATCGCCGGGTTCGATGATCCGTGCGCGGTACATGCGCAGGACCACCCGGTCGCTGAACCAGTACGACCCGAAATTCATGACCGCCGCGATTCCGAACATCAGAAGGGCGCCGTTCGATCCTCCGAAATATCCCCCGCCGGCCACCAGCAGCAGGGTCAGCACGGTCATCAGACCGAAGACTTTCAACGTTTGCATGGCAGGCCCTCCAACCCCATGGGTCCCCCGCTCCTGTCGGGGGGCGTGCGGATTCTACACCCGTGGTTCCGCAGCGGATCCGCAGAAGCGGCACGAGGGGACGGCCGGCCGCCGTGGGCGTCAGTACCCCCACTCGCGGTAGAGCGTGAAGCCGTAGATCAGCGAGGTCTCGAAGCCCAGTTCGCGGAAGCCGAAGCTGCCCGTCCGCAGGAAACGGTCTTCGGCGAAGAGCTCCAGGTGGTACTGCTCGCTGGCCTGCCACTCGAGGCGCGCTCCGCCCAGGAGCGAGCCGGTCCCGCCCGCCGAGGAGAGGGGCCGGAACATCAGGGCGGCGAAGTAGTCGCCCCCGGCGAAGTACCGCCCCAGCTCCACCTGGGTGTCCGCGAAGGAGCGCCCGATCCCCTGGGCGTTCGCTCCGAGCGCGGTGGCATCGACGGCCTGCGAGATCGCCAGGAAGTCGATCCACCCGCTGCTCTGAGCCAGGCTCGACAGCGATGAGGTCAGCGTCCCGCCGATGAACGAAACCCCGCCCCCCAGCAGCGCGGACCCGGGCTGTGTGGTGAGGCTCGACGCCGGCTGTCCGACGGCGATGTAGCTGAGGATGTCGGACTCGGACACCGCGGCGTCGGAGGTCGAGAGCGTGACGCGCGGCTCGATCAGCGTCCCCAGCACCTCGGCGTCGATGGTGAGGGGGTCCGCACCCCGCCTGCGCACCTGGGCGGCGGCCTGAATCGACAGGTTCGGGTTGATCCCGGCGATCCCCACGAACGCGACCTCCCCGCCCTCCACCTCGAAGCTCTGTCCGAGGAACTGGTACTGGCCACGGACTGCGGCGAGCTGTCCGATCAGTACGACGTCGCGACTCCGGCGGTCGTACGTGACCAGCAGATCACCCTGCATCTCGACGTTGAGCTGCGTCGATCGCAGCCACGTATTGCGCGCCACCGCCAGGTCGATGCTGACCAGCAGGTTGTCCATGAACGGATTTCGCGTCTCGGCCAGCAGGGGTCGGCTGGCGAGGAGATCCTGGTCGAAGTAGGGCGCGAACCGCGGGTCGGTCAGATCGACGACCCCCACGTTTCGAGCGAACTCGTCGAGATAGAGATCCCCCCGGTCGACCTGAAGCGACCCGAGGACGCGGGGCTGTCCGTAGCGTCCCTGGAGTTCGAGCTCTCCACTGACGGCACCCGCGATATCCCGCCGGTTGACCGCATTGAACGACGCGAGCCGGACGTCGAGATCGAGGGCCGGGCTGGCGAGGGAGTCGAGGGTGATCGTGCCGGTGACGTCGACCGTGCCCCCCGAGCGGCCCGTGGCCTCGACGAGGACCGTTCGGTCGGGGCGCACGTCGAAGGTGGCCTGAACGGCCTCCTGTCGGGCCCCCAGCGCACCCACCGTCCACGCGCCGTCGTCGAGCCGCAGGCGCCCTTCGGGCCGTAGCGCCGAGGTCGTCCCCCCGACCTCGAGGACACCGGATACGGTTCCCCGCGTATCCTCGAGGTCTTCGAGCAGTGCGAGAACCAGGCCCACGGGGAGGGAATCCGCCCGCAGATCCAGAGCGACCTCGCGGTCGCTGACGTCCCGTCGTGACCCGTCCAGGCTCCAGCTGAACGGCCAGCGTCCATCGACCCGGAAGACCGGAATGTCACGCGACCACGCGTCGAGCCCGACGTCGAGATCCAGGTCTGCGTACTCGACGGTCCCCACTACCCGATCCAGCGACAGGTTTCGGGCCTCCAGCCCGACCGCATCGATGTCACCGGTGAACCGGGGAGCCGCCGCCGTGCCTCCCAGCCGCCCCGACACGTCCACCGTGCCGCCCAACCCCAGATCCTCGCGCTGGATCACGCGTGCGAGACGGTCCAGGGCGAGGCCGCGCACGTCGAGCTCGAAGTCCGCGGATCCGCGACGCGGCAGCACTCCGGAGGCTCGAATGGAGACGGGGTCCGATCCCTCGCCCACGATCTCGAGGGAATCCAGCTCCAGCGTCGCGTCCGTCCAGACGATCCGGGTCGGATGGGTCGTTCGGTACTCCAGCGTGTCGATGCGCATGGTGGCCTCGTCGACGTCCACGGCACCGCCCAGCGAGTCCAGTTCGAAGCGCCCCGCCAGACGGTAGTCCTCAGCGGCGTCGCGCGTCAGGCGAACGACCGCGCTCCCCTCGGGCTGCAGGTAGTCGACCTCGAAGGAGCCGGCCGTGAAGGTGCGATCGAACACTTCGGCCGAGTCCACCGCGAGTTCGGCGTGCATCGACCCGGCGAGCCCGGGGAAGCCGTCGGCCACGAACTCGAGCCGGGCGGCTCCGATGCGGGTTTCGCCGTACCGGATGGCCTCTCCCTCGATCCAGCCCGTTGCCGCGAAGTCCCGAACCGCACCGATGAGGGTGGCCTCGCCACGGATGCGCCCCTCGGCCACCACTTCGGCGGCGAGCGGGAGCGTGTCCGGATCGACACCCTGCACTTCGAGGACGTCTCGATCCAGCGGAGTGAGATCGTCGGCCGTGAGCACCGTATCGCCTCGGAAGATCGCCCGGACCCCGGTCAGGTCGGCGGACTCGAAGGCGACTCTGATGGTCCCCGCCGGGCGAGCCGGATCGGCTGCGAGCGTCCCCTCTCCGTTCAACGCGATGCCCGCCACCCGGGCGGCGAGCGTATCGAGGGTGAGCACGCCGTTCGCCACGCGGCCGACGGCGCGCAGCGAATCCACTCCCACTCCCCGCACCTCACCCCTCGGAACGTCGAGGCTCGCACTCGCCTGGAGGGTCGCCGGGTCGAGTCCGCGTCCCTGGACCCGAAGCGTACCCGTGAACCGACTGGGGTCGGGAAGGGCGGACGTGAGGGCCGAGGCCCGGAAATCGACGAGTGCCGCCTCCAGGGCGTACCGGCTCCCCAGGTCTCGGACGTCGGCGGTCCCCGATACCTCGAGGCGGCCCTCGGGGGTGATGAGGTCCGCGCGGATCTCCAGATCCCGGAGCAGTCCCCGAGCCCGCCACGGGCCCACCACGGAGCCGCGAAGCGGCAGGCCCTCGAAGTCCCGCGCCAGAGCGTCGAGCGACAGGGGTGCCAGGTCTCCCTGAACGTCCACCCGCACCTGCCCTTCTCCGGCGTCGAGCAGGTTGCCCTGGACCTTGAGCTGGCTCTCCTCTCCGCCGACCGCCACGTGACGGACGTCCGCGTTCACGGCGAGGCCGTCGGCGAGGCTACCGGTCGCGTCGACGGTCGCCTGGCCCGTGCCGGTCAAACCGACGGCCGGAAAGAAACGGCCGAGCACCGCATAGTCGATCGGATCGAGGGTGGCGCGGAACCGGTCGAAGCCGACGCCCCCGCCCCCCGTCGAGAGACCACCTTCGAAGACGGTGGAGACGGGTCCGCCACTGTCGACGGCGAGCGTCAGGTCGCCTCCCAGCTGCAGCGCCCCGGCTTCCCCGGACAGCGCCACCCTCCCGGTAAGGAGCCCGTCGGCGGCCGGCGGTTCCGGTAGGTAGTCGGCGAGTGCCGACACGGGGAGATCGTCGAGGACCACATCCACATCGTCGAACCGGACGGCGTCGCCGACGGCGACCGTCCCCCGGCCCCGCACGCGCCCGCCGGACCAGCGCCCATCGACGTCGGTCATGCTCCAGCGCTGGCCCTCGGGCCCGAAGCCTCCATCGACCGAGAGCGAACCGGTAAGAGGCGGGAGGACCTCCGCGAGCCAATTCCACGGGCGGAGATCCGCGTCCGGGACCCGGGCGGAGATCGTCGTCGCCACGCCCCCTTCGGCGCCCATGTCCACGTCGACCGTACCGGACGCGTCGATCCCGGGCGCCTGAATCGACCGGACCTCGACCGCGACCCGGCCGTCGAGCACCCGCACGTCGCCGCGCAATCCCTCGATGGCGAAGGCCCGCTCCAGCGCGTCGACGGTGCCCGAGGCCAGGCCGATGTCGACCTCGATGCCGATGTCGGGTGAGATCTCCACGCGGGCGAGCTGAGCGTCCAGATCGTCGAGGTCGATGGCCCGCCACCGCCGTTCGTCTTCGCCCTGCTCGACGCGCAGGCGGCCGCCGACGTGTCGCGCCTCGGCCGGAAGCCGGAGCGCGAAGGAGCCGGCGAGGATGCGCACACCGTCGAGGCGTAGCGAAACACCGCCCCCTCCACCCTCGGCCGGGGGCTCGTCGCCCCGCAGCCACTGGCGGAAGGTGTCGATCCCCGCGGAGTCGCGCGTCAGGAGCACCCGGGGATTCCACACCCGAACCCCGTCGAAGACGAGATCACCGCGCATGAGTCCGCTCAGCGCGTACGACGCCTCGAGCGAGTCGGCCACCAGGAACGGGTCTCCCTCCGGCGTGCTGAGACGAACGCCGACGAGCCGTGCGCCCCGCAGCAGGCTGGCCGACCGGATCGCGTCGACTTCGACGGTCCCCGCGATCCGGGACTCGAGTTGGCCGAGGCCCAGACCGAGCACCGTTCGGTGTCCCATTGCGGTCTCCACGAGCACGACGGCGCCGAGCGCGACGACGAGCGCAACGCCGAAGAGCGTGCGTACCGTGTGGCGGGTGACCCGCGCCGTGCGAGACCGCTTCTTCGGCTCGGCCATGTCAGAACGCCTGGCCGATGGAGATGTGGAGCTGGAGTCGCCGGAACCCTCCCCCCGCCCCGCCGAAGCTCGCGGGCGTGGAGAGGAAGGCGATCTCGTCGGTGCCCACCCAGTCCAGGACCTGCACGCCCCCGTCCGCCCACGGCACACTCAGGCGAGCGTCGGGATCGTCGGTACCGTCCTCGAAGGGACGCAGTCCTCGCGTGGCCACGGGCAGGAGCTCCGAGCCCGTCGGCCGGACGGCGAAATCCACCCGAATCGGACCGATCGGGCTGAGATACCGGACTCCGAACCCGGGGGTGACCTCGAGACTGCCCAGCCCGAAGTCGGACCTGTCGAGCCACACCTGGCCGATATCGACGAAGCCGACCCCCTGCAGCGACCCTGCCAGGAGTGGGAAGCGGACCTCCGCATTGGCCTCGAGCAGCACCGTGCCACCGACCGGCTGCTCGAAGAAGGCATCGTCGTCGAGAGGATCGGGGTCGCACGTGCCCGCGACGACATCGTCGGGTCGGCAGGTCGGGCCGGCGGCCGTCGGCGTCGGATATCCCAGCAGGTCCTGCAGGTCGGTCGTGAGAACGCGTGGCCCGAGGCGGTTCTCCGCGAAGCCCCGCACGGAATTCGCGCCGCCCGAATAGAAGCGCTTCTGCGGGTGGACCACCCTCAGAACCCCCTCCTCGATCTCGGCGAACCGGCCCCGTCCGACCATGCCGCCTGCCAGCCGCCCGGCCAGGACCCACCCTCGAGCCGTGCGATAGCCGGCGACCTCACCGAGAAGCCGATTGTACTCGAAATCCGACGCCGTGTACGGCCGGGCATGCTCGAGGTCGACGAGCCACGCCCACCCCGACGACGGGTTCAGGATGCTGTTGCGCCGGTCCTGTGTGAAGTTGAGCGCCAGCGGCGACAGCCAGTTCGCGCCCGCGAAGATCTCGATGTCCCGGGGCAGACAGGCGGCGAACGACGCACAGAAGAAGGCATCGGCCGCGTCGAGGTCGGTGAGCGCCGGCCGGAAACCCACCGTCATGATCAGCCGCTGACCGAGGTTTCGCGAGAAGGCGAGGTCGAGCCCGACCGCCCGCCGGATGAAGGCGTCGGGTACACTCTGACGCTCCACGAACGCGCTCGCCGAAACCGAGTTTCGGGCCGAGCCGAGGAACGGCTGAAAGAGCTCGAGGGCGACCTGTCCGTTGAGGCGGGCGAAGTCGCCCTCGCCCACGAGCTGGCACGCCGTCTCGGAGAGCGATTCGGCGAGGATGTTCGACAGGCGCGCCCGCGCCGTGAGTCGGCGCGCGCCGCCCATGAAGTTGCGGCTCGCCCACCGCGCCTCGGCGGTGAGGCACTCCTCGGTGCTCCAGCCGAAACCGCCGCGGACGCGATGCACCTGCCCCTCGGACACGGTCACGCGGACCGGCACGACGGTGTCTCCGGGTGTGAGCAGCGGCTCCACCCGGGCGCTCTGGATCAACTCCAGGCCGTAGAGGTTGCGCTGACCCTCCAGTACCTGGTTCGCGCGATAGGTCTGACCGGTGCCGAAGGGCAGCATGCGGCGCACCGAGATCGTGTCGAGCTCCTCGGCCCCCTGGACCGTGACCGGACCGAAGCGGGCGCTCGGCCCGGTCGCCAGATCGAAGAGCACCTGAGCGCTGTACTGACCCCGGGGGACGTCGTAGTTGACCAGGACGTCCGCGAAGGCGAACCCGTTGTTGCGGAACCGGGATTCGAGGCTGTCTCTCGTCGCCTCGAGCAGCAGGACGCTCAGCGGATCGCCCTTCTTCAGCGGGAGATTCCGGATCAACGAGGAATCCGCGAATTCGTCGAACGAGAAGACCTCGACCGAATCGACCCGGACCGGGCGTCCCTCTTCGATGTCGAAGGTCAGCCGGACCCC
>JAHHMJ010000083.1 GCA_018678395.1 Gemmatimonadota bacterium
TGGGTCCCGTCGAGCGTGGCCGGCACGAGGGCGATCGAGAAGCGGACCATGGCGCGGACCAGGAGCGGCAACCACACCACCGCCCCCACCACTGCCCAGATCGCGACGACCACCACCAGCACGCCACGGCTGAGCCACTCCAGTGCAGCGGGCCGCACCCGCCCTTCGGCCGGGGCCTCGGCGACGATGGTGGGCTCGGCCAGGCCCCGATAGCGGATCGACGGGGTCGCGCGGGCGGTGGGATCGAGAGTCCCGGTGGGCGGGCTGTTCATGGGGGCCTCCTGGGAGAGCGGTCGTGTTGAGGAGTCGAGGTCAGTCGGAGCCGTCCTGGCCCTGCACGGGCCCGGCGAGCGTATCCTGGGGCATCATCACGCTTCCGAAGCCGTCGCCGGCGAGGCCCATGCCCATGCGGGTCACGCCCTCCGCATCGGCGAAGACGAGGTTGGCTTCATCAGCCCGGGTGAGACCGAGAACCGCACGAGGGATGCCACCGCCGTCGGCGAACACCAGGGTCGTGGTCTCGTCGGGGAGCAGCCCCAGCACCGCGCGCCGCTGCCCGCTGTCGCTGATGAGTGCCATTCCCGGCGATCCGCTCTGCAACACCGTGAGGTTGAGGCGGGGCTGGCGGCGTTCGTCGAGAAGACTCAGGCGGGTGTTGCCGTCAGCATCGATGCCCCACTCGCCTCTCTCGACGCCGTCGGCGTCGACGAGCCGGAAGCTCTGCGCTTCGACGATGTCACCGGTCGGGGCGGCACCGACGAATCCCGGCGCGAAGAGGGCCAGCGCCAGGAGCGAGAGCGTAAGTCCGAACCCGAGGCCCAGGACGCGCACCTGTGTGCGCATGCGCCGGCGGTCCTCCTCCATCGCCCGCATGCGGGCGCGGAGGCGGTCCTCCATCTCGCGCAGGGTCGTGCGATCGGCCGGATCCGGCATGGTCGTGTCGTTCATGGGAGTCTCAGGTCGCGTGGATGGAGGGGATCCCGGCCGTGTACTCCTCCTCGGTGACGAGGAAGTACGAGCGGGCGGCGCGATGAATCAGTTCGGGCGTGAGGCGAGCCGATTCCCCCTTGTAGCGGGAGAACGACTGGATCTGATGGACCAGGTCACGCGGGTGGCACCCGCGCGGCCGGAAACCCATCGGCTCGTAGTAGGTGTCGAACAGCAGGTCGACCGCCGCCGGAGCGTAGGGGACCTCCTCATCGTGACACACCATCTCGAGGATCTCGGCAAAGGCGGCCTTGTCGGGGCTTCGGACCTCGATCTTGAACTGGATGCGCCGCAAGAACGCCTCGTCCACGAGGTTCGAGGGGTTCAGGTTCGTCGCGAAGATCAGCAGAGTGTCGAACGGCACGGGGAACTTGGCGCCCGTGTGGAGCGTCAGGGTGTCCACGCCCTTTTCGATCGGGACGATCCACCGGTTGAGCAGCTCCGAGGGCCGGGCACGCTGACGACCGAAGTCGTCGATGACGAGCACGCCGCCGGCCGCTTTGATCTGGAAGGGCGCCTGATAGACCTTCGAGAACGGGTCGTACTGGAGGTCGAGCTGATCGAGCGTCAGCTCACCGCCGACGAAGACGGCCGGGCGACGCACGTGCATGAACCGTCGGTCCCACGAGACGCCGTGCCGAACGAGCGGGGACGTCTCGGACGACTCCCCGGTGTCGACCCGGTGATGGTAGACCGGGTCCTCGATCACCATCACCGACCCCGAGACCGTGACCGCCCGGGGCAGGTAGATCGACTCGGATTCCAACACCGCGAGCCGCTCGGCGATCGCAGTCTTCCCGTTGCCGGGTGCCCCGTGGAGGAAGATCGAGCTTCCGGAGTTCACGGCCGGACCGAGAGCCTCGTAGACCTCCTCCGGGAAGACCAGGTCGGCGAACGCCCGCCGTAGCGCTTCGTGGCCGATGCGTACGTTACGGACGGTCTGCCGGCGCACCCACTCGGTGAACGTGTCCAGATTCACCGGTGCGGGGCCCACGTAGAGGCTCGCCTCCATGGCGTGGCGCGCGCGGTTGCGTCCCTCGTCGGTGAGCGCGAAGCGGTAGCCCGAGCGGCCGTGTCCGCGCGTATCCAGCACCTCCACGAAGTGGCGCTGCTGCAGGGAGAGGAGCAGATCGTCCAGAACCGGGAAGGCGAGGGCGAGAAAGTCCGACAACTCTTCCCCCGTCATCGAGCCGGTCTGATAGAGGGCCTTCAACGTCAGGTCGACGATGGCGCTCCGGGGCAGACCGGTCTCCTCGATGGTGAGGGGACAGGGCGGACGGGCGGCGTCAACTTCCGAGCCGACGACGTCGGCGAACCCGGTGGCGCTGATCATGCGCTTCTCCGTGCGAGGGGTGTAGCGAACTCGAGGTCGTCCCAGCCCAGGCGATCTCCCACCATGGTCCCGGTGCGCCCGAGGGTCCCCACGGGGACTTCGAGCACGGCGCGGGCGTGGGTGACGCGCGATGTGCGCTGCCAGGGCCGCAGTCCCTCGACGAGGTGGACGACGGTTCCGTCTTCGGTCAGGAAGACCACGTCGAGCGGAAACCGCACGCCGAACATGTGCACGCCGTCACAGGGGGTGAGCAGCAGACCCTCACCGGGCGACGGCTGCGGCCGCCCCAGGAATCCGCGCAGCCGGGACCAGAAACGGTCGGCCACCCGGACGCGCGATCCGACGACCGCGCCTCGGGTCTCATTGACGACGCGCAGCGTGCTCATCCGAGGCCGCCCAGCGTGTTGAACACCTGAATGAGAGCCGGCCCGAGCACGACCACGAACAGCGCGGGGAAGATGCACAGGGCCAACGGGAAGACCATCTTGATGGCCGTCTTCGCCGCCGCTTCTTCGGCACGCTGGCGCCGCTTGGTACGGAGGGAGTCGGCGTGGACGCGGAGCGACTTGGCGATCGACGTCCCGAACCGCTCGGTCTGGATCAGAAGGGTGACCAGCGAGCGCATGTCGGACACTCCGGTGCGATCCGCCATGTTCATCAACGCGGCGTCACGCGGCGTGCCGGCGCGGATCTCGAGGTTGGTCTGCGCGATCTCCTCGGTGATCAGCTGATTCACGTGCCGCATCTCCGCCGCGACACGCAGCAGCGCCTGATTCAGTCCGAGTCCGGCCTCGACGCAGATGACCAGCAGGTCGAGAGCGTCGGGCAGCGCCTTCACGATCTCGCGCTGGCGGCGGGCGATCCGGACGCTCAGGACGAATCCGGGGACGAACCAACCCGCGAACCCCGCCCAGAAGCCCAGCACGGTGGACAGGATCCCCGGGAAACCGATAGCGGCCCCGAAAGCCATGCCGAGCCCGAACAGGCCGATCGCCGCGGCGATGCGCGCTCCGAGGAAGAGCGGTAGTGCCGTGGCTTCCCGATATCCGGCGTGAACCAGGCGGGCACGGAGCGGACCCCAGTCCTTCTTGCGGGCCTGGAACCGGGCTCCTGCGGCACGCACGAGCTCGTGAAAGCGGTTGAGGCGGTAGCGACGATGATCGACGTCGTCCCGGCCGTAGAGGCCGAGCTCGATCAGCCGGGTACGCGTGGCCCGGTTCTGGGCCGGCAAAGCGGTGAACGCCCCGAAGACGAGGAGGCCGGCGCTGAGCGCCGCGCTGAAAGCGACGAGGTAGAGCATGCGGTCTCCTAGATCTCGATGGCGATGACGCGGCGAATCCACAGGACGCCGACGATCTGCATCAGGGCTGCGAAGGCGAGAATTGCACGCCCTCCCAGGCCGTCGAGCAGCAGCGCCATGTACTCGGGCTCGATGATCCAGATGATGGAGCCGACCACGATGGGCAGAAGGCCCAGGACCCACCCGGTCATCCGGCCCTGCGCGGTGTAGACCCGCAGCTGGCGCTGGATGTAGAAGCGGTCGCGAATGGTCGAGGCGAGGTTGTCGAGGATCTCGGCCAGGTTCCCGCCCACGTCGCGCTGGACGAGGAGGGCGGTGGCGAAGATGCGGACGTCGACCAGGTCGTTCCGGTGAACCAGGTTCACCAGGGCGTCCTCGAACGGAAGCCCGAAGCGCTGCTCCTCGAAGGTGATGCGGAACTCCTCGGCCACGGTCTCGGAGGCGTCCTCTCCGACCATGCGCATGCCCGAGCTGATCGGATGCCCGGCCCGGATGGCCCGGGTCAGCAGCTCGATCGCCTCGGGGAACTGCTCTTCGAAGTCGCGGGTGCGCTTCGTGCGGCGCCGCGCGACCCACATGTACGGCAGCAGCACGCCGATGCCGGCGCCCACGGTCGTGAGGATCAGCGAGCCGGTCGCGACCATGACGCCGGCCGCGAGGCCGAGCGCACAGGCGACGCTGATGGCGACGAACGACTCGACCGCCATGTCGATCCGGGCCTGGCGAAGCAGTCGCTGGGCGGTCTCGACACCCGGCGAGGCATGAGCCAGACGGTTCAGCACACCCTCGCCGACGCCGCTCTGGCGGAGCAGCGCTGCGGAGCTGGCCGCACCCGCCTCGGGGGAGGTTCCCGCGAGGGCCCGGAGCTGGCGGCGCGCCTGGAGGCGACGCACACCGTCACGGACGAGCTCCCAGATCAGTACGAGCGAGAGGACGCCGAAGATCGTGGCGGAAGCCACCATCAGGGCCGGGAACCAGGGAAGCGTCGACATGATCACCACTCCCGGGTGGTGGGGGAGCCGGCCTCGCCGCCCACCTCTTCGATGAACATCGAGGAGGGCAGGTCGATGCCGCGAACGCGCAGCTGGTCGGCGAAGCGAGGCCGGATGCCGGTCGGGCGGAAGCGGCCGACCACGTTGCCGTCCTCGTCGATGCCTTCGCGCTCGTAGACGAAGAGGTCCTGCATCGTGACCACCTCGCCCTCCATCCCGACGATCTCCGAGAGCGAGACGATCTTGCGGGTGCCGTCGGGGAGGCGGGCGACCTGGACCACCACGTCGATCGCGCTCGCGATCTGCTGACGGATCGCCCGCTCCGGAAGGTTGAGGCTCGCCATGGCGACCATGGTCTCGAGGCGGCTCAGGGCGTCCCGCGGCGTATTCGCGTGGAGCGTCGTGAGCGATCCCTCGTGACCCGTGTTCATGGCCTGGAGCATGTCCACCGCCTCCGACCCGCGAACCTCACCGAGGATGATGCGGTCGGGCCGCATGCGCAGGGCGTTGATCACGAGAGCGCGCTGGCTGACCTCACCGCGCCCCTCGATGTTCGCCGGCCGTGTTTCGAGGCGGACCACGTGCGGCTGCCGCAGCTGGAGCTCGGCGGAGTCCTCGATGGTCAGGATCCGCTCGTCGGTCGGGATGTGCGCCGACAAGACGTTCAGGAGCGTCGTTTTACCCGCGCCGGTACCGCCGGAGATCAGCACGTTCAATCGCGCCGCGACGACGCCCTGCAGGAGGGTGAGCATCCCCTCGCTGGCCGATCCCTTGGTCAGGAGGTCCTCGGCGGAGAGGACGTCCGTCTTGAAGCGGCGGATCGAGAGGTGCGGTCCGTCGATGGACAGCGGTGGGATGACCGCGTTCACGCGGGAGTTGTCGGGCAGCCGGGCGTCGACCATCGGCGAGGAATCGTCGATACGTCGGCCGATGGCCGAGACGATCCGATCGATCACCTGGAGGAGGTGCCGGTCGTTCTGGAAGCGGATGTCCGTGCGGTAGAGCCGCCCGTTACGCTCGACGAACACGTCCTTGTAGGTGTTGACGAGGATGTCGGAGACCTCCGGGTCCTTCATGAGCGGCTCGAGGGGCCCGAGGCCGAAGATCTCGTCGAGGATCTCCTCGGCCAGGCTCTCACGCTCGGAGACGTTCAGCGCGACGTTCTCCCACGCCATGATCTCCTGGATCACGTCGCGGATGGTTCGCGATGCCTCCTCCCGACCGACGGCCTCGAGATTCGAGAGGTTGAGCCGATCGATGAGCTTGCGGTGGATGCGGCCCTTGATCTCCGAGAGATCGGCACCCGAGCCGGTCGGTGCGACGGGCTCCTGTCGGACGGCCGGCAGGGGGACCGACTCGTCGGTGGACGACGTGTGGGCGGTGTCGGGGTTCACGGTCCAGGCTTCCATCACTCGCTCACTTGCCGGGGGAAGACGAACGGAAAGGCTTCAGGAACGACAGGCGACCGCCGCGACGACCGTTCGTGCCGAGCAGGCCGTCGCCCATGCGGGCGATGCCCCGCGCGAAGCGGGAGCGGCCGGACTCACCCAGCGGGCTGCCGACGTTCATGCTCTGCTGTACGGTCGAATCGTCGCGCTCGATCGAAACGAAGACCGGGGCACCCAGCACTTCGCGGACCTCGCGGTCGGTCACACCGGTGCCGTCCCGGACCTGGTTGAGCACGACCTTCGCGGGCGGTGCGCCTCCGAGGCCGCGGACGGCGAGGTGGTTCTGCGCGCGCTTGAGGTTGCGCAGGGTCGCGATCTCGGGGGTCGCGACGAGCAGCAGCTCGTCCGAGTCCCGAAGCGCGTATACCAGGGCGTCGTGCAGACGCGAGCCGCCGTCCACCACGACGTTGTGGAAATGACGCCGACAGAGTCGCAGGAGACCCTGAACGGCCGCGGCCGTCGGAGCTTCGGACTCCTCGACGGGGGGCGCGCCCAGGAAGGCCATGCCCGACTCGTGCTCCTCGAGGTAGGAGTCGAGCAGCTCGGCGTCCATCCGGTGGAAGTTCTTGATCACGTCGAGGTAGGAATACCGCGGCGTCAGGCCGAGGCTGATCTCGGCGGTGCCGAAGCCGGGATTCAGGTCCAGCAGCAGCGTGCGCTCGTGCGTACGATTCGCCACGAGAGTCGCCAGATTGGTCGCCAGCGTCGTGACGCCGGAGCCACCCTTCGAGCTGAACACGGTGAAGACCCGTCCCTGTACATCGGCGTCCTGAGAGGGCGTCGCGACGCGCTTGCGCAGGCGCTGGAAGGCCTCGTCCACCTCTTCGTCGGAGAGCGGGCGCGGCAGGTACTCGCTCGCACCGGCACGCATCATCTCGAGCAGGGTGTCGGCGGGCAGCGAGGGGCCCGTAGCCAGGATGGCCAGGTCGGGGCCCTCCTCGCGAAGCGCCTTGACGACCCGGAGGCCCGTCGTGGTGTCGCCGAGGTCGATCAGCACGAGGCGCGCCTGCGACTCCAGGATCTGGCTGACCGCTTCGCGAGGAAGTCGGTCCGCCGCGGCCGCGATGTCGAGCACGAGCCGAGCGTTGCTCTCGGCGTGGCCCACCCACTCCGTCACCTGACGGCGGAAGGTGTCGTCCCGAGAGATCAATGCGCAGTCCAACACGGTCAGCTCCTTACTCGACGAGGCGGAGGTAGAGAACGAGCGTGCCCAGGTTCGGCCCGCCGCTGCCCTCGCCGGAACCGCCGGCGAAGTACAGGAAGCGCGCGCGGACCGGGTCCCGCTGGCTGTTCTGACCCTCGAGGAAGAAGAGGGCGAAGTTGTTGAAGACGATGTCCTGCATTCCGGGGCTGGTGAGCTGAGTCGGGTCGAACAGACCGACCTTGATGACCCGCGGGCCCGCGAAGCTGCCGTCCGGCCCGAAGTCCGAGTTTCGTATGCCGCCCTGGGTGCCGAAGCCCGGATCCCAATAGGCGTTCGGGTCTTCGGCCATCAGCTCGTCGACGCCCTGATTCGTGGGGCCGATCATGTTGCCGGGCTCGATGGGGTACGGC
>JAHHMJ010000534.1 GCA_018678395.1 Gemmatimonadota bacterium
CACGCCGCGCGAGGAAGTCGAGCGGCGGCCGAGGCGAATCCGCCTGCTACCGACCGAGGGCGCGACGGTGCGATGGCCGGGAGAGGGCGGCGGGCCGAGGCCCGGGGCACGCTGAGCGCAAGCGCTCCCTGGCCCTCAAACGTCCGCCGTCCCCAACCGATTGATGTCCTCCCCCTCCAGAATCCCCCGCTCGAACCCGTCGGTCGCCAGGCGGATCATGGCCCGCCCGACGGTGACCGAGTCCGTCACCCGACTCGGGAAGAGCCGGCGCAGCAGCGGGTAGAGGGGTCCCACGATCCCGTAGGCGACGGCGTAGAGCCGGGTCTTCGACCGCACGCCCTTCATCGGCTGGATGTAGCCCGGGCGCAGGTTGTAGACGGCCCGGAAGGGCATCGCCAGCAGCGCGTTCTCGGTCTTGCCCTTCACCCGCGCCCACATCCAGCGGCCCTGCTCCGTGCTGTCGGTGCCCGCACCCGACACGTAGCAGAAGATCGACTCGGGGTTCAGCCGCAGCAGCGACTCGGCCGCACCGAGGGTGAGGTCGCAGGTCATGCGGTGATAGTCCGCCTCGCTCATGCCCGCGGCCGATACACCGAGGCAGAAGAAGCAGACGTCCACGTCGCGCAGCCGCTCTTCGACGGGGGCGTAGTCGAAGAAGTCGGTGTGCCGGATCTCGTCGAGCTTGGGATGGCTGCGCCCGGTCGGGCTGCGGCCGAGGGCGCGCACCGAGGTCACGAGCGGGTTGTCGAGGCACTCCTGGAGCACGCCGGACCCGATCATGCCGGTGGCACCGAAGATCAGGACGTTCATCGCACGACCTCCAGATCCGTCCGGGTGAAGTCGTCGCCGACGAACAGCAGCGGCTCACCGGCCAGTGCCGCGACCGCATAGGTCAGGCAGTCCCCGAAGTCGAGAGCTGCGGGATGCCTCCCCTTCCCGAATCGCCGGTACGCCTCGACCGCCTCGCGCCAATGGAGTTCCCCGAACGGCACCTCCTGAATGCCCACTTCGTCGAGAAACCGCTCCAGGACTCCGCGGGCCGAGGGGCCGAGACGGGCCGTGAGCACGATCGCGGTCTCGGCGAGGGTCGGCGCGCCGACCGCCGGACCCGGATCGTTCACCAGCCTCTCGAGCATCCGTTCATGGCCCTCTTCCCGGAAGAGGACGCAAAGAAGCGCCGAACTGTCGACGATCACACGCCCTCCGAGCCGTAGCCGAGGATTGCTTCCCGCTCCGCCTTGTCCGGCGCCCGGCCGAGCTGGTCGTCGGGGATGCTGGACCAGACCTCGTCTTCGAGGAAGCGCTGCACCCGGCGCGCGCGAGCCCCTTCCCCGATGCGCATGCGCAGGCGGGCCCGGCGCTCCAGGAGAGCCACGCGCACGGCCTCGGTCTTGGACTCACCCGTGGCCGCGACGACCTCGTCCACCAGGCGCTCGACTTCGACGTTCTTGATGTTGAGTGGCATGGTGGAATTATGGTGTAATTCCACCCCTGCATCAACGCCGAGGGAGGTCGGTCAGCGCCAAGAGCCCGTTAACGTCCGCCGCCTCCGAGGCATCCGATGATCGGACACGCAACGGTTGGACGCCCACCTCGTCGGGCCATGAACAGGAGGCCTCATGTTCGGTATGCCGCTCCCTCGATCGACCCCGATTCTCGCCGCACTCGCCCTGCTGACGGCGACCGGCTGCGGAACCGACTCCGCGCTCACGGTCCCGGATCCGGTCCCCGCCGATGAACTCGAGCAGATCCTGTCCACGGCGATACAGGACGAGTTCCACGCCGAGGCCGTCTATGCCGGTGTGATCGACGACTTCGGCTCCATCACCCCGTTCTCGAACATCATCCGAGCCGAGGTGCGTCACTCGGCGGCCATCGCGCGACTCTACGAGAATCGCGGCTGGAGCGTACCGCAGAGCGCGTGGACGCCCGCGACCGTCCCGCATTTCGGCACCGTGAGCGAGGCCTGCAGCGTGGGCGTCGAGGCCGAGATCGCCAACATCCAGGTATACGACGATCTTCTCGCCGGAGCGGATCTGCCTGCCGACGTGGTCCGTGTCTTCACCTCGAACCGGGCGGCGTCATTGAACAATCACCTCCCGGCCTTCGAGCGCTGCAGCGGGTAGGGGTTTGGGACCCCGACAGGCCCCGCGCCACCATCGCCTTCAGCTGATCGGTGGCCGCACCCGCATGATGAACAGGCCTTCGCGCACGCTGGTGAAGATCACGAGCCCGTTGCCGAAGAACGGGTAGTTGCTCCACGCGCCACTCTGGGTCGCGCTGAAGCCCGGCCCGTCGTCGTTGTACGGCGCGCTGTCGAAGTGGGCGATCTCGACCGGGTTCTCACGGTCGCTGATGTCGATCACCCGCAGCCCGCTGCCGTAGTTCGACTGGTACATGTAGTCGCCGACGACGTAGAGGTTGTGGTCGGACGCAGGCACCGGGCCGAGGTACATGTTGGCCACGACCGGGTCGTCGAGGTCGGTGAGGTCCCAGACGATGGTCCGTGTGCGCTCGACGTTGCCGGCGGTCTCGTCGCCCTCGTCGTTCATGTAGAAGTAGCGCTGCTCTTCGTCGAACCATCCCTGATGGGCGTAGGCCACGCTCGGGTAGCTCATGCGCGCTACCGTCGCCGTGTTCTCGGGGTCGGTCACGTCGGCGATGTTGATCTCGGACTCGTTCGAGCCGATGCACAGCCGGCGTCCCGCGTACTCCTCGTCCGGCCCTCGGTAGACCAGGCACTGCGCGTCGTGCGTGTAGCCGCGGCTACCCGGGCTGCCGGTGTCGTGATAGCAGCCGGCGAAGGTGGGGTCGAGCGGCTCGTTCGCGTCGACGATGTGCAGTCCCCCTCCGCACGTCTCGCCGCCGCTGTTGGCCCCCACGATGTAGAGGAAGCCGGTCTCGGGATCGGCGACCACGTTGTGGGCGCTCGCCATGTTCGTGTAGGTGTAATCCGGATCGAAGACCACGGGCTCGCCCGTCACGTCGCGCAGGCGCGTCAGGTCGAACACCTGCATGCCGTGCTGGCCGGCCCCGTCGGCGACGATGAAGGCGTGGGTGTCGATCACCTTGATGTCGCGCCATACCGAGGGTCGCGAGCCCTCCGTGCGCGGAAGGTTGCCGAGCACCCGGGGGGAGGCCGGGTCGGTCACGTCGACGAACGACGCGCCGTCGCGGCGCGCGACCAGCGCGTAGTTGCGCTCGGTCATGGGATCCGTCCAGCCCCAGACGTCGTTGACCCACACCCCGCGCTCCCCGCCCAGGTCGTCGACCTGGATGTGCGCGACCATCTCCATGTTCGTGCACGGGAACTCGGTCATGGCCCCGTCCTCGCAGAGCTGCCCGGTCTCGAGCTGCGAGCCGATGCGGAAGATCTCTCCCTCGAGGACGTCGTCGGCCTGCCATCCATCCGCGGCCCGCGACAGCACCATCGCGCGGCCCTCGCCGAAGTCGCGGGTCGGCATGCCGATCACCGCCCGCCCATCGGCCGCCGCCATGCTGTAGCCGAAGCCCAGCGGCCACGAGGCCCCGCTGGTGTCGTCGGGATCGACGCCCTCGGCGGCACTCCACGCGCCGGAAGCGTCGGCCACGAACCGGTAGACCCGGCCGTTGCCCCCGCCCACTCCGGGGGCGCCCACCCACAGCTCGCCGTCGCTCTCCGCGAGAGAGAAGCCGAAGCCGGACCCGGGCGGATCGTCGGCGGGCCCCAGGGCCTCGGCGATCATCCAGCCGCCGCCGTCACCCTCGGCGATGCGGTAGGCCGCGGCCGCGCCCGGCGCGCCCACCACTCCGCCATCTCCCCTCAACAGGACCGACGTCCCGATGCCGGCCCGCTCGGGGAAGTCTCCGGACAGCACGACCGCCTGCGGTGTGCCCCACCCCTCGGCGGAGCGCTCGACCACGTAGGCGCCACCGACCTGTCCGTTCGATGCGGGAGCCCCGACCAGCACGCGGTCCCCCAACCAGCTCAGCGCGGCCCCGAACATCGCCGCATCGCGCGGCGCCCGAATCGTGTGCTCCAGCGCCCAGCCGTCGCTGCCGCGCCGGAATGCGTAGACGACCCCTGCGCCTTCGACGGCGGGCGAGCCCACCAGCAGCCGGTCCCCGGAGAGCGCCAACGCCGAGCCGTACTCGCGGTGATCGGCGCTTCCGGAAGGCTCGAGTACGTCCTCCAGAATCCAGGCCGCCGATGCGTCGGACCGGTTGAACACGTAAACGACCCCCGTCCCGTCGCGCTTCCGGGGCGCACCGACCACGAGCCGGTCACCCTCCAGCGCCAGCGCCCGACCGAAGTCGTCCATGCGCGACGAATCCGGCGCGGCGAGCGTGCTCTGGGCCATCCACGACCCCGAGCCGTCGGGCGCGTACGTGTAGACGACCCCGGGCCCATACCAGTTGACCGGCTGGCCGATCACGAGGGTCGATCCGGTCATGGCCGTGGCCCGGCCGAAGTTGGGCTCCTGCGCCGTAGCCGGAGCGCTCGAGGCGACCAGGGCGGCGAGGAACAGGGCGGCACCTGCGGGACGGGTGCGGCGCGACGCGGAGGCCGGGAGGGAGGAGCGCGGCATCGTTGCTCGGGTCGGAAGGGGAGAGCGGTGACACATCGGGTACGCTTCTGCCCCGAGTCAGGGTCCACGACCGGGGCCGACCGGGGGGTTTGACCTCGCACCCCCAGCCATCGCAGGATACGCTCCACCGACCGACTCCTCGACGGGACACTTCCATGAGACGCATCCCTCAGGCAATCGCCGTTCTCGTTCTGGCTCTGCTGCTCGCGCCCCAGCCCGCTCAAGCCCAGTTCGGCATCCGCGGCGGCATCAGCCTGACCGATCTGCTCGGCGACGACGTAGGAGAGACCGAGCAGCGCCGGGGGCTGAACCTGGGGGCCTTCGTGGATCTCTTCCGGGCGGGGCCCGTTCAGGTGGCGGCGGAGGTCTACTACCGGCAGAAGGGGGCCGACCTGGCCAGCCTGCAGGGCGACCTCGCCCAGGGCCAGGCTCCGCCCGACAACATCGAGTTCGGTCTGGATTACGTGGAGATCCCGCTCCTGCTGCGCTGGAACGTGGTGCAAGGGAGTCGCGCCCGCTTCTACGTGGCGGGGGGTCCGGCGTTCGCATGGCGGATCAACTGCGGCGTGACCGTCTCGACGGGAGCAGGCACCACGACGCCCTCCTGCGACGACCTCCTCCGCGACAACCTCCAGGAGACCCTCGAGGACTACGAGCGGGGCCTCGTCTTGTCGGGAGGCGTCGATCTTCTGGTGCGGCAGGGGCTCGGCGCGGTCAACCTGGATGTGCGCTACACCCGTGGGCTGTCGCGCGTCACGGGCGATCTGGACTGGAAGAACGAGGCCCTGTCGGTGATGCTCGGGTGGACGTTCGCGCCGCGTTGGTGAGCGGCACCGGCGCATGGCCGGTCCTCTGCCGGTGACCGCCCCGAGCCGATGAGGCCCGTGGACGCGGCAGGTTAGATTTCAAGCGGGCTCTCCCGCCCACCACGAGATCCACCCCGAGATCCACCATGACCCTGCGCCTCATCGAGCCCGCTCACCCGACCCGACAGTTGCGCCGGGCGATCGAGGACCCGGTGCGCGTGGCGCGGCAGGCTCTCGACATGGC
>JAHHMJ010000500.1 GCA_018678395.1 Gemmatimonadota bacterium
GACCAGGACCGTCCGGGCACGTTCCAGGCCGTGGGGTTCGACAAGCAGATCGTTCCGATCCGGGGCGTGGGCAACGCGATGGAGCGGAACATCGCCGCGGCGCAGCGCGGAGATCGCGAGATGGACATCGCGATGCTCAACGACCAGGTGGACTCGGCGCGGGTGGATGCCACCGAGTTCCGAGACCGGAGTGCGGAGCGCACCCGCGAGACGGTCCTGCTGGCTCTGGCGCGCCCGGTGGCCGACTCGGCGAGCGCCGAGGCGGCGGTTCGCGCCGCTCGAGCCCAGCCCGGGCCGCCCCGCGAGATCATGGTGCGGGATCAGGTGACCTTCCGCGCGCTTCAGGCGGCCAACACGCAGACGCAGCAACTCGCGGCCGCCCAGCAGCGGGAGCACCGCTATCAGGTGGAGATCCACAAGAAGTACACGCTCGCCTTCGCCTGCATCGTGTTCGTCCTGCTGGGCGTGCCTCTCGCCATTCGCTTCCCGCGCGGCGGGCTCGGCATGGTGATCGCAGCGTCGTCGGTGATCTTCGCGATCTACTGGGTCGGCCTCATAAGCGGCGAGGACCTGGCAGACCGCGGCGTCGCCCCGCCCGTCGTCACCATGTGGATCCCGAACGTGATCTTCACCGTGCTCGGACTGTGGTTCGCGAAGAACATGGGCAAGGAGACCGCGACCATGCGCGGTGGAGGGTGGGACGACCTGGTCTGGAGCATCCGGAAGCTGTTCACCCGTGAGAAAGCGGACGGCGCCCAGCAGGAGGCGTCGGTGTGACCATTCTCGATCGCCTGGTGGCCTTCACCTTCCTGCGGCTCTTCGTGGTTTCGATACTGGCGACGCCCCCTCTCTTCATCCTGGGGAATCTCACGGAGAAGCTCGACGACTACCTGGACGCCGAGCTCACCCTCGGTGAGATCGCTCGGGGGTACTTCTTCAACCTGCCCGAGTACTTCCAGTGGTCGTTCCCGATGGCGGGACTCATCGCCGCCGTCTTCACCGTGCACGCGATGACGACGCATCGCGAGATCGTCGCCGCCAAGGCCGGCGGCGTCTCGTTCCATCGTCTGGTGCTGCCGATCCTGGTGCTCGGGACCGCGCTGGCGGGGCTCGCGCTGGCGACGACGGATCTGGTTCCACTCAGCAAGCGCAAGGCGTCGGCGATCCTCGAACAGCGCAACCTGTCTCGAGAGTGGCGGAGCGACTTCGTCTACCAGACGGAGGGTGGCCTGCTGCTGGCGGTGCAGCGTCTGGAGACGTTGCGCCCGCGCATGTCCGGCGTGGGAATCCACCACCCCGGGCGCGGACCCGATTCGGTGGCCGTCCACGCCGAGGTCGATCGCGCGCTCTGGCTCCCGGAAGAGGAGCGCTGGGAATTCGAGAACGGCACGCTGCGGCGTATCTGGCCCGACGGCGTCCAATCGTCCAGCCGCTTCCAACGGCTTCGTGTCCCGGCGCTGGTGGAGCGACCGGAACAGCTGATGGAAGAGGTCAGGGATCCCGAGGAGCTCACCTACGACGAACTCGAACGCCAGGCCCGCATCGTGGAGAGGGGTGGGGGCAAGTCCGGTGAGCTGCGGACGAAGAAGGAACAGAAGCTGGCGATCCCGGTCGCCACCCTCGTGATCATCCTGCTGGGGACCCCTCTGGCGACGAGCGCCAAGCGTGGCGGCGCCGCATACGGCATCGGGATCTCGCTGGGCACGACCATCGCCTACGTTCTGCTCCTCAAGGTCTCGGGCGCATTCGGGGCGGCGGAGGTACTCCCGCCGACCTGGGCCGCGTGGTTGCCGAACGGGATGTTCGCGGCGGCCGGACTCGTGCTTCTCGCTCGCGTCCGGACCTGACCTCGCGGCCGACTCAGCGGGTCCCGACGTCCTCCGACCGCGTGGTCGCGGCCGTCTCCGGCCCCGGGAGGCGGCCTCCTCCGAGCACCCGCGCGAACCCCGCGTCGACCTCACCGTCGCAGATCGCGCGCACGGGCCCCCGCAGAACGACCCCCAGGTCCTCCTCGACCCGGACTCTCAGGGTGCCGCCCTCCATCACCAGCGTCTTGTCCCCGGCCGGCAGGCGTCCCGAGGCCACGGCGGCAACCGCCACGGCACACGCGCTCGTACCCGATGCCGTCGTGTGGCCCACGCCGCGTTCCCACACCAGGAACTCGATCTGGTCGGAGGACAGAATGCGGGCGAGCTGCACGTTCAGGCCCTCGGGGAATCCCTCGTGCGTGGAGACGACGGGACCGAGCCGGTCCAGAGCCTCCCGCGTGAGCGCGCGCCACGGGTCCGACTCGCCGAAGATGACGCAGTGCGGATTGCCGACCGACACCAGCTCTGCCAGCAGTCGCGGGCCTTCGGGCAGCGCCAGGCGCGATTCCACCTGGACCACGCCGGGACCGGCTCCGACGGCTTCCGTGCCCACCCGTGCCCGGCCCATCTCGACCGAGATGTCGTACTCGCCCCTCCCGTCCGCGCCGTGCACCTGCATCGTCAGCGAGTCCCCACCCACCTCGACCGCAAAGGGCTCCGACCCGACCCGACCCGTGCGGAAGAGATGCGCCGCGAGGATCCGCAGGCCATTCCCGCTCCGTTCGAACTCGGACCCGTCCGGGTTGAACATGCGGAGGCGAAAGGGCGGGCTCTCGCCACGGAGGAGCACCACGACACCGTCCCCGCCGACGCCCTCCCAGCGGTGGCAGATGCGGCCGACGGCCTCTTCGGAGGCTCGCCAGGCGGTGCCTTCCTCGACCACCAGATAGTCGTTGCCGAGGCCGTGGCCCTTGAAGTAGGCGCGGCTCGCGCCGGGGCGTTCACGAGAGGGGACGGAAGACAAGAGACGACTCGCGTAAGGGGCGGGGGGGCGGGGCCGGGGTCGCATCACCGCCGGACCCGTTCGCTGGATGATGCCATCGGACGCGCCGAACATAAAGCCGACGGGCCGCCCGGGCCCCACCGCGCGACGCCGCCCTTGGAACCCCAGCGCTTCGAGGTGTAGCTTGACACCGACATCGATGGGGCGATTTGCGGCATCTTGCGGCCCGTCCTCGCCGGATCTCCGGTGGGGACAAACACGCTAAAAAGCCACGCCTCGGCCGTTGCCCCCGCCGAGGCCTATCACATGGGACGGTGTTCCCTTGAACCCGATTTCCAGCACGGCGGACCGTTCCGCCCGCACCGCGGCTCTGATGGCTGCGCTCCGGGAGCGCATCCTCGTTCTCGACGGTGCGATGGGGACGATGATCCAGGCTGCGGGCCTCGACGAGCAGGACTTCCGAGGCGAACGCTTCGCCGACCATCCGGCACCGCTGTTCGGCGCGAACGATCTGCTCTGCCTGACGCGTCCCGACCTGATCCGCGACATCCACATGGCCTATCTCGAGGCCGGCGCGGACCTGATCGAGACGAACACCTTCAACGCGCAGCGCATCTCGCTGGCCGACTACGACCTCGAGTCCGAAGCCTACGCGGTCAATCGCGCGGCCGCGGAGCTCGCCCGGGAGGCGTCCGACCACTGGAGCGCCCGCACCCCCGACCGGCCACGCTGGGTCGTCGGGATCCTCGGACCGACGAATCGCACGGCCTCGCTGTCGCCCGACGTCGAAGACCCGGGGTACCGGGCGACGGATTTCGACGAGCTCGCCGAGATCTACCGCGAGCAGGCCCAGGGACTGCTCGATGGGGGCGCGGACCTTCTGATGGTCGAGACGGTCTTCGATACGCTCAACGCCAAGGCGGCCCTCTGGGCGATCTCGCATCTCCTCCAGGAACGAGGTGAGGCGGTACCCGTCACGGTGTCCGGGACCATCACGGACCGTTCGGGGCGCACCCTGACGGGACAGACCCCGGAGGCGTTCTGGAACTCGGTGCGCCACGGAGTCGCGGCCGCCTTCGACGGCGGTGTGCCCCCGTGGTGTGACGACCGCTCGTCTGAGGGCGACGCCCATCGGACCGGACCGTCACCGGGCGTCGGACTTCTGGCGGCCGGGCTCAACTGCGCCCTCGGCCCCGACCAGCTTCGCCCCCACCTCGAGGAGCTGTCGGGCGTCGCCGAGTGCTTCGTGACGGTCCATCCGAACGCAGGATTGCCGAACGCTTTCGGAGGCTACGACGAGACCCCCGAGGCGATGGCCGCCGCCGCGCACGACTTCGGATCGGCCGGATTCGTCAACATCATCGGCGGCTGTTGCGGAACGACCCCGGACCATATCCGGGCCATGGCCGACGCCGTCCGCGGGCTGCCCCCGCGGCGAATCCCCCGCCTCCCCGCGCGCACTCGGCTGTCGGGGCTGGAGCCCGTGGAACTCGGCCCGGACTCTCTCCTGGCCAATGTCGGCGAACGGACGAACGTCACAGGATCGCGCCGCTTCCGGCGTCTCATCTCCGACGGGGACTACGCCACCGCTCTGGAGGTCGCGCGAGATCAGGTGGAAGGGGGCGCGCAGATCGTCGACGTCAACATGGACGAGGGCCTGCTGGACTCGGTCCAGGCGATGCGGCGCTTCCTGAACATGGTGGCGGCCGAGCCCGACATCGCCCGTGTCCCCGTCATGGTCGACTCTTCCCGTTGGGAGGTGATCGACGCGGGGCTGCGGTGCCTCCAGGGCCGAAGCATCGTCAACTCGATCTCGCTCAAGGAGGGCGAGGAGGAGTTC
>JAHHMJ010000372.1 GCA_018678395.1 Gemmatimonadota bacterium
GTCCTCCTCAGCGCAGTGCTTCTCGACCTGCAGGCGGACTCGCTGCTGATCGCCGACGACCGGACGACGATCCCGGACGCGCTTCGCGCAGTTCGAACGTTCCGGTCGCTCGACCCCGACGCACTCCCCGCAACGGACTCGCTCAGTCGCCTCGTCGGGGGCACCTACCGCTTCGTCCCCGATCGATGGAATACGACGGCCTTCACCGCCATCGAGCAGAGCGGCGAACTGCGCCTGCTCCGAGATCCGCAGCTCCTGCGCGCGGTGTCCTCGTACTACACGGAGTGGATCGGAAGGGCGAGAGAGCAGCAGGCGATTCAGCGGGCCATTCACGACCGGTGGATCTTCGAGGTCTGGGGCGACTACGGCTCGACGACCCTCGAGGTGTCCGCGGAAGACGCCCTGACCCTCGACATCACGGAGAGCGCGGTGGCCAGACCCGACCGGGTCCGCGAGTGGCTGCGCTCGGGATCCGGATTGGCATCCCTGCACGAAGTGGGACTCGTCCGGGTGATGCAGGTGCACGCGCAGGTGGACTCCGCGAGAGCCGCCGTGAGCCGTGAGGTGTCCTCGTATCTCGATCGCGAGTGAGGCGACGTTGAGCACGAAACAGGCCCACCATCGATTCCTCCGCCTGGGCGGCGAGTTCGCCGTCATCGTCGTGGGGGTGTTCCTGGCCCTGGCCGCCGAGTCGTGGTGGTCCGAGCGGGAGGAACGCGCCTACGAGCGGGACCTGCGCCAGGACATGCTGGCCGAATTCGAGGCCAATCTGGACATCCTGGAGGCCGACCTCGCAGCGAACGACACCTCGCAGGCTCGAATCGCCGCCTTTCTCGACCTCGGCGCCGAGGAACTCCAGGCCACACCCTCTGAAGAGTTGACCGGCACCATCGGGCGGTGGCTCGACTGGGCGGGCTTCGACCCGGAGATGGGCAGCGCGCAGGCGCTCGTCGAGAGCGGCAACATCGGGGCGATCGACGACCGGGGCCTCCGGCTCCTGCTATCGCGCTGGGCCGGCCTGCTCGAAGAGAAGCGGCGCTTCAACCTCCAGGCCGTCGAATTCCAGATGCACCGGGTCGGACCCATGATCGCCCGTGCGGTGAGCGATGAGGTGTGGACCGCGGCAGAACGACGCGAGGCCCAGTGGCTGGTTCGCACCTTCGCAGTGCTGCAGGGCAGCGTGATCGACAACCAGAGACGCCTGCAGGCGGCCGCCCGGGAGATCCTGACGTATCTGCGGGAATGAAGGCGCGCCGGTCAGAGCCTGGACGACAGGCGCCCGGCTACCCTCAGAACCGATCCTGCGAGCCCAGCCCGCTGAGTCGGGGGTTCACGACGTTGTTGAAGATCGACCCGAACCGGTACCGGAATCCGAAGCTGAGCCCCGCCTCGTAGTTGGTCTCGAGCAGTCGCCGCCTCAGGAGCACTTCCTCCAGGTCGGCGTCGCCCTTGGGCAGGTTCAGCTGGTTGTGGATGAAGGCCACGTTGCCTCCGATCTCGAGCGAGAGTCCCTGCGTGATGCGAACCTCGACGCCCCCCTCGAACTCCAGGGCGTAGCGCTCCAGATCGTGCAGATACTGCGAGGCGATCATGCCGACGTCGACCTCACCCCACGGCTGCACCACTTCGTAGGCGGCGTTGAGTTTGTGCTCGAAGAGGAACTCGTCGATCTCGTCGTAGATCGTGGTGTCCTGATAGGCGAGTTGCGCGCCGCCGACGCGGTAGGCGACCGTCAGCTGACGCCGGTTCGCCTCGCGATAGGGAAACAGGCTCCACTCGACCGCCGGCATGAACCGGTAGCGCATGTCGACGTTGTCGAAGGTCGAGGTGAAGACGTCTCCGAACGCGCCGATCGACCAGTGCGGTGAGATGCTCCGGACCACGTAGCTCGTGAAGCCGTTGCGCCTCTGGATGCTCGTGATGGTGCGGTCGGTCCGCTCGAACCGGTCCTGCTCGTAGTTGAAGAACGGCCGGAGCTGGATCTTCCAGTTCTCGGTGACCCGATTCACGTAGACGCCGTAGCGCGTATCGTACGAACGTCGCTGGGACTCGAAGTCCGCGCTCCCGTCGGCGTAGATCTCGAAGGTCCAGTGATCCCAGGGATCGTCCTGCGGCCCCGCCTGCTCGGCCACGCCACCCTCCGCGGCATCGACCTCGACCCTTACGCGCTCGCTCATGGACGTCTGCAGGAGGTAGGGGACGAGCAGCGCCTCCAGCGTACGGAGGAAGCCGTCCCGCTCCTCCGCTTCGGTCGCGTTCGCGCTGGTCGTGTAGACGGTCGAATGGTCGTTGCCCTCGAAGGCCCCGAGTCCGATCAGGTCGAAGGTCAGGGCCTCGCCGCCCGAGCCCGTGTCCTGGTCCGTGACGATGATGTGTACGTCCGCGACCTCTCGATCGCGGACCCAGTCCACGTACTCCATCTCCTGCCGCAGGAACGTCCGATCGCAGCCGTCGCAGTCCAGGAAGATCGAGAGGCGGTCGGGCGCGTCCGGCAGGGCCTGCGCTGCGGCAGGGTCCGCCGTCGCGGCGACGAGCAGGAGCGCGAAGCCGGCGATCGTGAAGAGGTGGCGACGGAAGGTCGAGGTCATGGAGCGGTTCGGCACAGTGCCGACGGGAGGGAGGCGGAAACGGATCGCGCGTACGGTTCAATGACACGCGACCCTCGCCGAGCGCTGGAGGTCCCCGCTGCGGCCTAACGCACCGGCTCCAGCGCTCGCAGAATCGTGTGTACGCTCGGGGCGCCACCCATCCTGCAGGAGCGGCCTCCTACACCCGAAGCCGGGCCTTCGACGTCCCTTCCATCGACCAGAACCGTGGGAGACGGGCAGTCCCGGACGCGATCCGGTACTCCGGGCGCATCCAGATCGATCTCGGTCCAGCCATCCTGCCGACCCACGGCGTTCAGAGCCTCGCGGAGATATGCCCGCGCGGAATCCACGTGCGGGCAGCCGCAGAAGAACACCAGCTCGATGTCGGCCACTCGGTCTCCACACCGCGCGGAAGGCGCGGCAAACGAGTCTCGGGACATGGGGCGCAACATGCGATGCGTGGCCGCGGTTCGCCATCGAACCGCGACGACGGGGTCACGGCGTGGGGCCGTCCGGACGGTCCGCCGACGCGAGTCGTGAGAAGCGCCGGTCCGAGCCCGGGAAGTCCAGACCCATTGCGGCTGCGCCCACGACGAAGAAGGTGAGGCCCAGGGCGAGGCCGAGCGCGGTGGGCGGCGTAACGCTTCGTACCACCGGGACCACCGGGACCATCGTCAGGGCCACACCGACGAGCAGCGTCCCCAGCCCGAACCACTGGTACAGACGCAGGCCCGCCACGAGCGGCGTCTGCGGCTCGCCGCGATAGGACTCCTCCACGAAGCGAGCGATGCCCGAGAGCATGGAGTAGACGCCGACGATGAGCAGGTCGGCGGCCCCGAGCATGTGGAGTCGCACGAGAAGAAGCCCCAGGACGACATTCCCGCCGATCGAGAACAGCGGTGTGGGAAGGAGCGGAACTCCGGTCCATTCGGCGATGTGGCAGACCCGGCTCCGGGGGTGCCGGTAGCGGATCCCGGCCTCCGGCGTGGTCGGAGACCCGTGGCAACAGCCCTGGACCAGACAGCGGAGACGCCCGATCGCCTGGATCCAGGGAGACGCGAGGGCGAAGGCCGCGAAGAGGACGACGATCTGGCCTCCGACCAGCGGCGAGGTGCCGATGCCCACGAGACCTCCCACCAGGCCGCCGTACCACCCGAAAGGGCGAAGGAGACGAGAGGACCCCTCCAGGACCTGCGCGTAGGTCCCCGCCCCGATGATCGCGAGCCCGGCCACCCAGGCGACCGCCCACTCCTGGCCGGGTCCAGCCGCGGTGGCCGCGATCGCCACACCCGTCGCTCCAGCGGCCCCGGCGTAGAGGCCGTGGTTCATGAACCGCAGCGGTCCCATGCTCCACTCGCGCCACGAGTTCGCCACCGCTTCCGTCCACCTCCGGATCACGGCCCAGCTCCGTGCCGGGTCCCGGGTTGAGAGATACACCACCCCGGCCGCGGCCACGTCGACGACACCGTGGTGCCCCGTGGCGATGCTCGCCACAGCGACCAGCGCGACCCACGCCCAGGCAGCGATCGCCGCCGCTACACCCCGCCCGACGCTCCACGCGCGCGCCGCCAGACGCCTTCTCGACGCACCTCGCCTTCGAGGCGGCGTGGCCGGTGGTCGAGTGGATGGAGGTGCCCTACGTCAGCGCCTACCTCCT
>JAHHMJ010000351.1 GCA_018678395.1 Gemmatimonadota bacterium
CGGCCCCGTGATCGCGTGGCGGCGTGCCTCGAAGCGCAACCTGAAGAAGAACTTCGTCTGGCCGCTCGGGGTCGGCGTCCTCACGGCGGCCGCGCTGTGGATCGCGGGCGCTCGCCACGGAATGGCCCTGCTCACCTTCGGGATCTCCGCCTTCGTCATGACGATCATCGTGGTGGAGTTCTGGAAGGGGACCCGAGCGCGGGCGCGCATCGAGGGCGAGGGTGTGGCCAAGGCCTTCTACCACCTGATCGCCCGCAACCGCCGGCGCTGGGGCGGCTACATCGTCCACGTCGGGGTGGTGCTCATCTTCACCGCGTTCGCGGCGGCGCCGTGGTACGGCGAGTTCCTGCAGACGCTGGAGCCCGGCGAAACGATGGTCGCCGAGTCGCCGCTCGGGCACACGTACGAGATGACCTACGAGGGCATGTCGACGAACGTCCGCGACCCCGACAAGAACCTGCAGTGGCAGGCCGTGGCCCTGGTCAGCGTGCGTCGGGACGGTGAGCCGCTCGGTACCTTCACGACCGAGAAGCGGCGCTACATTCGCCCCGAGGCCCAGATCGTCACCGAGGTCGGCATCAAGCAGTTCCCGATGGAGGATCTGTACATCATCCTCGCGGATGCCGATCTCGAGAGAATCCTGCAGGGGGATGCCGGCGGCCAGGCCGTGACGTTCAACGTCCTGGTGAAGCCGCTGATCGCGTGGATCTGGGCAGGCGGACTGATTCTCACGTTCGGCAGCCTGATCTCGATGTGGCCCAGCGCGGAACGGGTGAAGACCCCGAGCTCTTCGCGAGGCCGCGCGGGCGCGACGGGGGCCGAGCCGCTCCCGGCGGGGGACTGACGTGGCACTCCTCGGTGCGCTTCTGCTGGTCACGGCGGTGGTGCTGTTCATCCTGCTGCCCGTGGCCAGGGGTCAGCATGCATCGCTGACGCGAGAGGACGACGAACTCACCGAAGCCGAAGCGCGCCGGCGGGTGACGCTGCTCGCTCTGCGAGACGTCGAGTACGACTACCACACGGGCAAGCTCGACGAGGGCGACTACCTGGCGTTGCGTTCGGAGCTGTCGGCCGAGGCGCTCGCCGCGCTGCAGGAAGCCGAGGCCGAAGGGGGCGGAGGCGACCCCGACATCGAGGCGGAAATCGCCGCCGTGCGAGCCGGTCTCGACGCGGGGACGACCTGTGGCGACTGCGGGCATCGCAATCCCGACGGGAGCCGGTTCTGCGCCGCCTGCGGGCACGCATTGGCCTCCCGGGAGGCGACGCCGTCGTCGTGACCGCGACGGCCCCCGGCCCCCGGCTCGAAGCCGAGGGGCTGGCCCGGGCCTTCGGTGCCCACCGGGCCGTGGACCACGTGTCGTTCACGCTGGAGCCCGGCGAGGTCGTGGCGCTCCTGGGGCCGAACGGGGCGGGGAAGACGACGCTTCTTCGGCTCCTCTCCGGAGCGCTCCGACCGTCCGAGGGTGTCGTGAAGCTCGACGGGCGCGCGCTGGATACCCGAGGCCCCGAGTGGCAGTCGCGAGTCGGGGTCCTGTCCCATCAGGGCTTCCTCTACGGCCACCTGAGCGCTCGCGAGAACCTTCGCTTCTATGCCGATCTCTACGCACTCGACCATGCCCGGGAGCGTGTCGAACGCGGGCTGGAGTCGGTCCAGCTGACACCGAGGGCCGACGATACCGTGCGGACCTATTCCCGAGGCATGCGGCAGCGACTGGCCCTCGCCAGGACGCTCCTGCACGATCCCGACGTGGTGTTGCTCGACGAGCCCTACACGGGCCTCGACGCCCACGCGGCCGCGGTGCTGCGCGGCGTCCTCGAGGCGCTTCGAGACGGAGCGCGGACCGTCCTGCTCGTGACGCACAATCTGACCGAGGGCCTCGCCCTGTCCGACCGCATCGCGATCCAGGTACGGGGACGCTGGGTGCACGAGGCACCGGCGCGGGACTTCGACCCCACGACCATTCACGAGCGGTATCGCCAGACCGTCGAAGGGGCGGGGGGCGGGGCGCCGTGAACGCCTACCTCCGCCAGGTCTACGCGGTGGTCCGCAAGGACCTCCTGCAGGAGCTCCGTACCCGTCAGCGGGTCGCGACGATGGGGGCCTTCGCGGTGCTCGTCGCCGTCCTCTTCAACTACGCCGTGGACCCGACGATCGTCCGCATCCAGAACATCGCCGCAGGGCTGCTCTGGATGACGCTGATCTTCGCGGGGATCATGGGGGTCGGCCGCACGTTCGCACTCGAGGCCGAGGACGGGGCCTTCCAGGGGGTTCTGCTCGCGCCGATTCCGCGGGACGCGATCTACCTCGGCAAGGTCATTTCGAACACCGTCCTGGTCACTGTGGTGGTCGCGCTGACCGTCGGGGTGTTCGGGCTCTTCTTCCAGCTGCAGTACGGCACGCATCCGGTCGCGCTGGCGCTGACGCTCTTCCTGGGGGTCGTCGGGTTCGTCGCCCTGGCGACGCTGTTCGGAGCGGTGACGGCCGGCACGACGCTGGGAGAGGCGCTTCTCCCGGTGCTCCTCTTCCCCCTCCTCGTACCGCTGGTAGTTTACGGCGTCGGAGCCACGGGGCGCCTGCTGCAGAACCGCCCCCTGGCCGAAGTCGAGGGTAACATCCGCATCCTGGGCGCGTTCGCGGTGGCATGCATCGCCATCGGAGCCGTCCTCTTCCGCCACGTCGTCGAAGACTGACGGAGCTCGAAATGCTCGATCGATCGAAGTCGGGAAGCTCTCGTGGAGCAGCGGTCATGGCATCGGCCGTGGCCCTCCTCGGCGCGTCTCTCCTCATGGTGTTGCTGTGGATGGTCTTCTTCTGGGTCCCGACCGAGGCGGTCCAGGGCGTCATCCAGCGGATCTTCTACGTGCACGTGCCCGCCGCATGGGTCTCGTTCATGGCCTTCGGCATCGTCGCCCTGTGCGGGGTCATGTACCTCTGGCTCAAGGACGACCGCTTCGACCGGCTGGCGGTCTCGGCGGCGGAGGGAGGCATGGTCTTCACGACCATCGTCCTGCTCACCGGTCCGCTGTGGGGCAAGATCGCCTGGGGCACCTACTGGACGTGGGAGCCCCGTCTGACCCTCACGCTGCTGCTCTGGTTCATCTACCTCGGGTACTTCATGGTGCGAAACGCCACGGAGAACCCGGAGCGCGGCAAGCGGTTCGCGGCGGTCGTCGGCATCGTGGGAGCGCTCGACATCCCGCTCATCCACGTCAGCGTCCTGTGGTTCCGGTCCCTGCACCCGCAGCCCGTCGTGCTCAACGCCGAAGGCCCTGCGCTGGACGCCGACATGGGCATCACCATCGGCATGGGGGTGCTCGCCTTCACCGTCTTCTTCTTCGGGGTCATGATGTTGCGATATCAACTCGAGTGTGCCCGCGCGCGGGCCGAGCTCCTGGAGGCACGATGAACGCACGCAGCCTGGCCCGGATGGCGTCGGTCCTGCTCCTCACCCTCGCGGTGGCCACGCCGGTCCTCGGCCAGGCCACGGAGCTGGGGCGGCAGACCCTGGGGCGCCCCTATTGGCACTTCTTCGCGGCCTACGCGATCGTCGTCGTCATGCTGGCCGGGTGGATCGTGTCGATCGGCCGACGGCTCAAGGTAGTCGAGAGGCGGCTCCCCGAACTCGACGGCTGAGTCGGGTGGCGGCGCCCGACCCGCAGGTCGTCGACCTGCGCAGCGACACGGTCACCCGACCGCCCCCCGCCATGCGGCGCGCGATGGCGGAAGCCGTGGTCGGCGACGACACCCTCGGCGACGACCCGACGGTCCGGGAGTTGGAAGCCGAAGTGGCTGCGCTGCTGGGCAAGGAGCGCGCACTGTTCTTCCCGTCCGGCGTCATGGCCAACCAGACGGCGCTGGCCGTGCAGGGCCGTTGGGGCAGCGAGGTGGTGGTCGAGGGTGGCGCGCACATCTTCCACTTCGAGGAGGGAGCGGCCGCGGCGCTCAAAGGACTGCAGCTGCGAGCGGTCCACACCGACGACGGGGTGCTCCGACCGGAGCATCTGGATGCGGCCGTGCGGCCCGTGTCGCCCTACCTGCCCCGCACGTCGCTGGTATGTGTCGAGAACACCCACCTGGCGTCCGGGGGCCGCGTGGTGTCTCCGGAGGACCTCGACGCGCTCGGACGGGCCGCCGCGGCCCGCGGGCTCCCGGTTCACATGGACGGGGCGCGTCTGTGGCATGCAGCCGCGGCGACCGGTCGGGACACGGTCGACTTCACCCGGTCCGTGGACACGGTCATGGTGTGTCTGAGCAAAGGCCTGGGGGCCCCGGTCGGGTCGATGTTGGCGGGGCCCGCCGACGTCATGGACGAGGCGTGGCGAGTGCGCCGTCGCTTCGGAGGAGGGCTGCGGCAGTCGGGGGTCCTCGCCGCCGCCGGCCTGTATGCCCTTCGCGAGCACCGATCGGGTCTGTCGGACGATCATCGCCGGGCCCGCGAACTCGCCGCGGCCCTGGACGCCGTGCCGGGCATCTCGGCGCTGAACCCGGAGACCAACGTGGTCATGGCCGACCTCGACCCGGAGGTGGTCTCGACGGGGGACTTCTTGGGATTTCTGGAGTCCCACAGAATTCTGATGCTCGAGTTCGGGCCCGGACGGGTGCGCGGAGTCCTCCACCGGGACGTCGATTCCTCCCGTATGTCGCGATTACTTCAAGTTTTATCCGAGTGTGCGAGGTCTGGCTTTCCGGCTTGATTCGTGGCACGTTTCTGGCACGGATAAGTTCAGAATGACCGTCGACGCGTCGGGGACGACCGCCGGCCAACTCCATTGCCATTCCTGATGAAGGGACGGAGGATCATCAAGATGAGAATCGATCGGGGTACGATGTGGACCTCGGGGCTCCTGGCTGGGGCGATGTTGGTCGCCTCCGCACAGATCGCGGCCGCCCAGTCCACCAAGATGCCCAGCACGCTGCGCTACGGGTCGGGATATCTCGACGTGCCGAGCGCGAGCGTTCTACCGCACCTGGCGATCCAGGGCACCTACTCGGGCTTCTGGTCGTCGCTGGAGAGTCGCCCGATCGTCGGGCAGTCCGGATTGATCGTGGGCACCGATACCGAGGGGCTCGACAAGTTCCACGGCAACGCCTCGGTGGCCCTCGGGCTCTTCGACCGTGTGGAGGTCGGTGCATCGTTGCATTCGTTCAACGACGCGGCCGAAGGCGGGAATCTCTTCGGCGCCTTCGGTCAGATCGCTCTGCTTCGTCCCGAAGCTCAGGGCCTCGGTTTGGCCGTGGGTGCGCGGTACGCCAGCGCACCGGACTTCGACGACAGTGTCGACTACCAGCCGAACCGTCTCGGCTTCCCCGACCGTCGCGTTCGATCCGAGTATCCGCAGCCCGGTGGCGGCACGGTCGAGATCGACAACCAGCTCTCGCTGTACGCGGTCTCGTCGGTCTTCCTGCGCGGCTTCGAGAGCGAGTGGTTCCCGGCCCACGACTGGACGCTGTCCCTCGGTTGGGGGAACGGTCAGTTCAACGAGGGTGAGGATTTCGACTGGTACCGGTTTGCGGACTCCGAGGGCGTCTTCGCCGCGGCCGTCATGCACACCTCGCTGGGTGAGAACACGCTTCTCAACCTCATGGGTGAGTACAACGGCTTCGACGTGAACCTCGGGGCACAGCTCGACCTCGGCGGTTTCCGCATCGGCGCGCACTACCTCGGCGCCAACTACCTCGAGGATCTGAGCATCTATCGCTCGGCGAAGTTCGGCGTGCTCGGCTCGGTCGCTCTCTGCCCGCAGGACGGGTTCCTCTGCAAGCCCTCGCT
>JAHHMJ010000315.1 GCA_018678395.1 Gemmatimonadota bacterium
GCCCAGGGCCTCGTGCGCCAGTTGCACGGCAGTGACGCCCATGGCCAGCGCGGCCGCCGGAGACGCCCGGCGGAGGCAGAGCACGTCGGGTCCATCCGCGCGCGACGACGCGACCAGCGCCGCCTGCACACCCGGGGAAACCGGCAGGGGGCCGCGCAGCTGCGTCGGAAGGCCCTCGGGCCGGAGCTCGGAGAGCGCGCGCTCCAGCACGTGGGCACGCACGAGGGTCTCGATCAGTCCCTGCAGATCGCTCGCCGTCACGTCACCCCCCGATGCACGCGACGCGGGTCCCCAGGAGGAGACCCGCGTCGTCGTCGCCGGACATCATGCGATCGGTCAGTTGCCGTCCGAGCCGCCCTCGGAAGCCGCTCCAGCGTCGCCACCGGCGCCGCCTTCGCCGCCCGGGGCCGCGGTCGGATCGTCGAGACCGGGCAGGACCGGCGCAGGGGCCGTCGATGCGGGCGCCTCGGGGCGCAGAATCGAGCTGGGAGCGGCCGAGCGGGACGACATGATGCTGAGGACCAGCGACAGCACCATGAACACGGTCCCGGAGGTCCACGTAGCGCGGGTGAGCACGGTGGTCGCCTGGCGACCGCCGAGAATGCCGTCCGTGGCGGCGGCACCGCCACCCATGGCGGCGAGTCCCCCACCCTTCCCCGCCTGGAGGAGGATCACGACGCTGAGGAAGATGGCGTCCAGAATGAGGACCGCCAGTAGAAATCCGTACATAGCCCGCAAGCGCTCGAATGAATCTGTACTGAAGCTTAGTAACGTCGCGACGGAGCGCGCGGCGTGTCAACGCCTCGATCCGGCTCGCCCGGCCTTCCCTCAGGGAAGCGCGGCCTCGATAATCGCTCGGAAGTCGGCGGCCTTCAGCGACGCTCCACCCACGAGCACGCCGTCGACCCCCTGGGCCGCCATGAGTTCGGCGGCGTTGCCCGGCTTCACGCTACCCCCGTACAGGATCGGCACCTGGGCGGCCGACTCGCCGTGCGCCGCAGCCAGGCGCGCTCTCAGGATCGCATGCGCTTCGGCGGCGTCCGCGGGGGTCGCGGTCTCTCCGGTGCCGATGGCCCACACGGGTTCGTAGGCGACCAGGAAGGCCGTTCCGGGCGCGAGCACTTCGAGCGCGGCGTCGATCTGCCGGTGGAGCACCTCCTGGCGACGCCCGGCGCGCCGTTCCCCGCGCGTCTCGCCCACGCACACCACCGGCTCGAGCCCGGAACCGGCCGCACGCACCGCCTTCGCCGCGATCCGCGCATCGGACTCCCCGAAGACGTGGCGACGCTCGGAGTGACCCACAAGGGCGGCCACCGCACCGGCCTCGATCGCCATGGCCGCCGAGATCTCTCCGGTGAAGGCACCGGACTCGGCCTCGTGCAGGTTCTGCACGCCGAGATCGACCCCGCCGTGCGCGCCCACGGCGGCGACGGCCGCCGGGAGCGCGATCGCGGGCGGGAAGATCATGACGCGGGGCCCCGACGGCGGCATGCCCAGCCCTTCGAAGAACTCTGCCGCGGCTGCCGGACCGTGGTTCATCTTCCAGTTGCCCGCCACCACCTTGCGACGCCCGCTCATGCCGACTCCCGATCCGTGAGTGCTGCGATACCGGGCAGGGGCGCACCGGCCAGCAACTGCAGCGAGGCGCCTCCCCCCGTGGAAATGTGCGTCAGACGGTCTGCGACCCCCGCCGCTTCGGCGGCAGCCGCCGAATCGCCCCCGCCGAGAACCGTCACGGCGCCACCGTCCGCCGCTGAGGCGACGGCGTGGGCGAGCGCGACCGTCCCCTCGCGGAAGGGGGCGAGTTCGAACACGCCCATCGGGCCGTTCCAGACCACGGTGCGCGCCTCACGGACCTCGTTCGCGAACAGAACTTCGGTCGCGGGCCCGATGTCGGCGATGAGATCGCCCGGGGCCACACCGCTCCGGGCGACCACGCGTACCTCGGCGTCGGCGCTGATCTCGCTCGCGACGCGGACGTCGACGGGCAGGAGCAACCGTTCCCCGGCTCGGTCGAGCAGTTCGCGTGCCATCTCGACGCGATCCGGTTCGACGAGGGATTCCCCCACCTCGAGCCCGAGCGCGAGAAAGAAGGTGTTCGCCATCGCACCCCCGACGAGGAGGCGGTCGACCCGCGGCAACAGCGCCTCGACGACGTCGATCTTCCCCGAGATCTTGGCCCCGCCCAGAATCGCGACGAACGGACGGTCGGGGCTTTCAAGTGCATCCCCGAGGAAGGTGAGCTCCCGCTCCAACAGGAGTCCCGCCCACGCGTGCCCCCCGGATGCCGCCACCGCCCGTGCGACCCCCTCGGTCGAGGCGTGCGCCCTGTGGGCCGTGCCGAAGGCGTCCAGCACGAAGTCGTCGCCCATCTCCGCCAACGCCGCCGCCAACTCCGGGTCGTTGGCCGTCTCACGCGGATCGAAGCGCGTGTTCTCCAACAGCACGACCTCACCCGCGGCGAGGCCGGCGACCGCCTCACGGGCTCGTTGGCCCACGAGGTCCGGAACGAAGTGGACACCCCCACCGAGCAGGGCGTCGAGGCGCGCGGCGACCGGGGCCAGGGAGAAGGCCGGATCGGGACTCCCCTTGGGACGCCCGAGGTGCGACAGCAGCACGACACGGGCCCCGGCGGAGCGGAGCCGCTGGAGGGTGGGCAGCGACGCGCGGATGCGCGTCTCGTCGGTGACGTTCAGAGCGTCGTCGAGCGGGACGTTGAGGTCGGCGCGAACGAGAACGCGGCGACCGGCGAGGGACTCGACCGCGACATCGGAAAGAAGGGCCTTGGGCATGACCGAAAGGACGGAGTTCTCGGGGTGTTCCGGACGGGAAGGTAGCCGGCCCGACCTACCCGAACAACGTGCCCCGCAAGGGTGTGGAGACCGCCCTCAGTACATCTCCAGACCCGACATCAGGCCCACCCCTCGCCTGTCCTCGTCGGCCTCGTCACGGGCCACCCGGAGGCGTACCCCGGACAGAGAGGTCGATACCGTCTCACCGCTGGCGAGTTCGGCCGTCACTCGGAGTTCGTAGACACCCGGCTGGGCGGCCGAAAGGTCGACCGTCACGTATTCGGTCGAGCCACCCGGGTACCCGCTCGTGCTGCGCGTCCACTCCGTTCCGAACAGCTCCTGTCCGCTCGGGCGGTACGGGAGAGCCACGACCTCACCGGACGCCTCCGACACGAGTTCGACCGCGATGCGATAGAAGCGGCCCTCGTCGACCGGAAGGTCGTAGAGCTCGAAGAACAGACCGACCTCTTCGTCGTCGATGACGTCCGGTCGCGGGAGGGGGCGAAGCCACCGGTCGTTGCGTGACACCTCGCGCTCCTCGGTTGCGGCGGCCTCCACCAGCCAGAGGTCCGACACGCGCGGGTCGTCACCCACCTCGGTCCCGCGGAACGCCGGCATCCGGAGCGCGGCGGCCTCGTGGGTCCGGGCGTTGTAGAGCTCGACCACCACGCCGGCGACATCCGGGCCGGCGGCCGTGCGCAGGCGCACGTTGTCGCCCGCGATCCGCCTCGTCGTGGCCGACAGCGCCGAACCGTCGGCGGCGAGAAGGAAGAGTCCGATGTCGAGAGAGTCGCTCTCGAAAGTCTCGAGGGCCGGCGGCACGTCGAGCTGCACCTCGATGTCGGCCGTACCCGGCTCGAGGCCTCGGAAGCGCACGGCCTGGGCCGGAAGCGAATACAGGGGCCGGGCTCGCGCCCCGTACCAGTGGGGGAAGACGCCGCTCAGCTCTTCGACGTACGCCTCGCCCTCGGGAGTGAAGGATCGCTCGTCCGAGGTGGCCGGGCGGGACAGGGTCACGTCGGGCCCCTGACCGTAGTCCCAGAACTCGGTGCGCAGATCCGCGCGGCCGAACGCTCGCACGGTCGCCGGACGCCCGTACCGAAGCCAGAGGCGCGCGGCGTCGGAGGTCAGATCTCCGAAACGGAGGTAGGCGTAGGACGCCCGCGCGAGGTGCTCGACCTCGCGCTCGTTCACCTCGGTCTGGAGGATCGGGTCCAGGCCGGCCCAGATGGCATCCGACGCGTCCTCGCCCATCCCGAGACCGCTCACGTCGCGGAAGGCCACCTCCGTATCCTCTCCGAGCACGACGAACGCCTGCTCGAAGTCCTCGAGTGCCTCCTCGGCCCTGCCGAGGCGCTGGAGCGCAAGACCGCT
>JAHHMJ010000522.1 GCA_018678395.1 Gemmatimonadota bacterium
GCCCATGACTCCGACGATGGGGAGGCGACCTCCGGGCTGCGCCTCCGATGTCGGGGTGGCCGCGCTCACGGGACGCGGCTCCAGGCCGCGACGACCGGCCATCCCACGAGCACGCCGTTCGCGGCGACGGTCTCGGCGCGCAGGGCGTCCGCGAGGCCGTCGACCTCCATTTCGGTGAAGCCCTCGATTCCCAGTCTCTCGGCCTGGGGCAGCATGCTACGGACGCTCTCCTCGATGAAGGCGTACCAGCTGGAGTCGCTCCCGCCCTCGAGGTGGGCGTGGAACCGGAGGCTCGGCGAAGGAAGCCCTGCCGCGAGCATGATCTCGCGAAGGCGCAGGCCGGCACCGAGGTCGCCACCGCAACCCGCGACGACGGCACCCTTCCAACGGACGATTCGTTCGTACAGTCCGGAGAAGGGTCGGGAGTGAACACCGTCGATCAGGCTCGTCATCGACGACTCGAGGAAGGCGACGGCCGCCCCGGGACGCGCATGAATCAGCGCCCTGCGCAGCGCCGCCGCAGGATCGCGCTGGTGCATGAGAATGAAGCGCCCCACGATGGCGTCGAAGGGAGGCTCGTCGAGGTGCGCGTCGAGCGGGGCGACCCGAAAGCGCACGCGATCGAAGCCTCTCCGCTCGGCTCGCGCTCGCGCGGCCTCGGCCGTCGCGGCATCGAGTTCGACGCCGACCACCTCTCCGGGCTCGTCGGCCCCGAGAGGCGCTACGAGCTCATGCGCGAGGAAGGACACGTCGCCGGAACCGCTTCCCAGGTCGAGCACCCGGTCGCCGAGGCCGATCCCGGCGGCGAGGAGGAGCTCTCGGGTGAATGGGCGGTAGAGAGCGCCCTGCCGGTCCAGGCGGTCGAGCTCGCGCGGCGACCGCCCGAGGACGTAATCGTCGGACGCGGGACGAGGCGCGGCCGAGGCGACGTGATCGGAGTGCTCCGTGCTCATGACGGCAGAATAGCCGCCGTCCTCGGCCCCGGCGAGGCGGCGCGTCCTCGCGCTGCCGCCCCCACCGCAGTCAGCGGTATGCCACCCGGGACCAGGCCTGACCTGCCACCCGCGCCGTGGTGTGCCGCCACTGGCCCACGATTTCATCGACGTCGGGGGACGATGACTCCGTCCCGGGTACGGGCTCCCGGAAGTCGGCCGTGCGGAAACGGTCCTCGTGATCGGCCAGAAAGCGACACAGCTTCTCGAAGCGCCCGAGCACCACACGATCCGGCCGGTCCTGGCGGACGTTCAGCAGTTCGAACGAGTGCGAGACCATGACGAAGGTGGGATGGTTCAACCGGTCCGCTTCCTGAAGCGCGTGACGCACCTCGCCGAAACCACAGGCGTTGAGGTGTACCGGCCTCAGATGGCCCGGATAGTCGACGAATGCGGACACCGGTACCTCGAGGGTCTCGCCGATTGTGCGCGGCTGTCGTATCGCCGCGCCCCCGCTGATGCGGCAGTCATCGTCGAGGTAGCAGCGGTCGAGGCTGGAGTCGACACCGATGTCGAGCTGAGCCAGGGCCGCGAGCGTCGTGTCGTCGGCGCCGAAATTACCGGCGCGGAATGCGGTGGGGTGGGGGGCACCTGCCTCGGTCAGCAGTCGCGTGGCTTCACCGAGCAGTCGCTTCTGGTCCGCGAGCCCGAACGAACGGATGTGCGGGCCCGTCCCCGGCACCGCGACCGGATGGTCGATGTGGCGCAGCCATTCCACGTGGGCGTGGAGCTGCACGTCGTGTCCCGCCTCGAGAATGCACTCGACCATCTCCTCCAGCGGATCCGATCCGACCACCGCCGCGAACAGCGGCTCGACGAAGAAGACACCCTTGAGTCCGTGCTCCGACAGGAGCCGCATCTGGAAGGGAACGCCGTAGTCTCCCCTGGGAGTGGCGCCGTGGAACCAGCGCCGGAACTCGTCGGCGAATCCGCTCCGTCCGTCGTGGGACCCGCGCGCCCACCAGACCTCGGTGTCGACGGTGTAGTAGACCGCGAGGCGTTCGTCTCCGGCAGAGTCGCCGCGTGGGCTCACCCACCCCCCTCCGGCCGTTGCACACGGTCTCTCAGCAGAGCGGCCCTCACGGACCAGTCGTCGCCGCGCACGCCCTCCCGTCGGGCTGCGCGAGCCTGCGCCGAATCCTCTTCGAGGACTCGCTGAGCCCAGGAGGCGATCTCGGAGGGGTCGGTCGACACGGAGACCCGCGGGACCATGGCGGCGACCTCGGGAATCGGTGTGGACATCGTCGCCAGGCCGGTAGCGAGGTACTCCCAGACCTTGAGAGGGTTGACGGCTTCCGTGAGGGCGTTGATGCGGAAGGGGATCCACGCAGCCGCCCAGTCCCCGATCAACGCCGGCAGTTCCGCGAAGGGAACGGCTCCGGTGATCCTGACGTTGTCCAGCCGGTCCAGCTCCGGTGTGTCGACCTCCCTCTTGCCCACCAGGCGCAGTTCCCAATCCGGGAGCGCCCGCGCGACCGCGGCGATGAGCTGGGCGTCGACCCACGAGGACAACGTCCCGAAGAAGCCCAGCACACGGTCGCGGGAGGGCTCGAGCTGTGCCTGGGCGAAGTGGGCCCAGTTCACTCCCTGCGGCAGATAGACGCCCTTGTCGGCGTATGGGGGCGGTGGGAGGAGTCGACGGGCCGTCGCGAAGACGACCTGCGCCCGCTCGAACATCAGCGCCTCCGATTCCTCGACGAGCTGCGGGTCTACCCCGGGGTAGTGCGCGTAGTCGTCGAGTCGCAGGTAGGCCACCCGATCCACGCGAAGCCTGGACAGGTAGTACGCAGCGTTCGGCACGCTGGTCAGCAGCACCCGGGCGCCCGGCCAGCCGGTCGCCTGCCGGGACCCGATCGACGAAGCCAGAGAGCGGGCGTTCATCCAGCGAGCTCCGGCCATCGCGTGCCAAGGCAGAACCCGCGGGCTGACGACGTCGACGGCGGGGCCGGGTCTATGATAGAGCCCCTGGCCCGACGTCGCCGCCCGAGCATCGAGAAGTCGCCCCGCTTTCTGCGCAATGCGCTTGACGTCGACCCAGTTGAGCTTGGGTGCCCGCATCCCGATCGATTCCACCCAGACGATGCGGTCCGTGGGCGGGAGGTGGAGAGCGAGGTGCTGCGTGGTCGACGGATGCCCACCCCAGTCGTCACCGAAGATCACCCACTCGATGGAGTCGGCACCTATGGGTGCAGATGAGTGCTGGGTGGGAGCGGTCACGGATTCGAGCACGGGTGGTCAGGATGGAGGAACGGGTCCAACGGGTTTGCCCTTAGGGTCGACCGAACCTCCTCGCGCCTCAACCATAGTGTCCCACGGTCAAAAAGTCCGGGAACGGGCCCACGGGTGATCGCCGCCCACGACCCTCCCGAGACGGTGGACGGATTCTCGTCCCGTTCTCGCAGGTCGCCCCCGATTTGCCCTGACCGGACCTGCGCGACATCCTCGAACAACTGGTGCCGCGACGGTCGAGATCGGGGCACCACACGATCGGGACCACGGGAGGAGTCACGATGTCACCGACGCGCAGGGACTTCATTCGGACGACGGGCGTGGTGGGAGCCGGTCTGGCACTCGGCGCGAATGCCGCGTGCGGCGGTGGGGAGGACGGGGGTGCCGAGGCTCAGGCGGAGGGTGGGAGCGCATCGGCATCCGTGGAG
>JAHHMJ010000344.1 GCA_018678395.1 Gemmatimonadota bacterium
CCCCATGAAGAGGAAGCGGTTGCCGTCTTCGTCCTCGGTCTTGATCGGACGGCCCCAGCTGTAGCTGTTGCCGCCGACGTCACCCGAAGTGCCCCACAGGTCCTTGGCAATTCCGTCGCCCGCCGTGTTGCCGGCGCCGACGTAGACCAGGTACCCGTCGGAATTCACGTCGAATTCACCGCAGTCGACGCCCGTGGGCAGGTCGCTGCAGCTGGTCATCCAGCGGTCACCGTAGAACGTCCCGAGCTCCTCACCCTCGCGGATGTAGAAGAAGCCGGTCCGATACGGCGCGATGTCGAGCTGGGTGATCTCCTGCCGGGTGCGGTCGAAGTTCATACGGCTGGTCCAGCCGAACTCCGGACCGTCGACGAGCGCGGTCTCGATGAAGGCCTCGACCGTGCTGCTCTCCAGCGTACCCGCATTCTGCCACTGGCTGCTGAACCCGACGAATCCGGGCAGCGGCACCCGCAGCAGCTGGTCTTCGACCCGCGACCACGCGTAGGTGAGCCCGGTGTTGATCTTGTTGAAGAACACCATCTCCAAACCGAGCTCCTGCTCGGTCGACAACTCCGGCTTCAGGAACTTGTTCCCGAGCGAAACCGGAGTGATGACGCCCTGAGAGACCGAGAAGGTCTCGTACTGCCAGGTGAACCCAGGCCGGCCGCCCGCAGTACCGATCGAGTAGCGCAGCTTGAATTCGTTGATGTTGTCGAAGGGCCACCAGCCCTCCTGCGCCAGACGCCACGCAGCGGATCCACGGTAATACGTCTGCCAACGCTCCTCCTCACCGAACAGCGACGAGCCGTCGCGCCGGACGAGGAAGTCGGAGATGTACTTACCCTGGTAGTCGAGGGCGGTGATGAAGAAGAAGCCCTCGGCGAGAACGTCGCTGATCGACGAGCCCGCGGTGATCGTACCGGCGATGTTGCTGAAGTCCGGCACGGCCTTGGCCGAGAAGTCGTCACCCGAGACGCTGAAGTTCTCGGAGTGCTGGTCCTCGAGCAGGTAGCGGAACTTGGTCCGCGTCGTCAGATCGCCGAACGCCTTGTTGAACGACGCCGTGATCGACGCGTTCATGTCGTTGGCGTGCGACGAGGTCTTGGTGAGACCACCGCGCCCCACACCGGACTGGTCCGAAACGAGACCGGCCGGGAAGACGTTGTTCTCGAAGAAGTCCGACTGGTCGAGCGAGAACTGGCCTTCGAGCTCGAACCATGCGGTCGGCGCGAAGTTCACCGTCGCACTCGCCAGGAACCGCTGACGCGTATCCTGGAGGTCGATCAGGTCGAGACGATAAAGCGGGTTCTCCTCCTGCGAGAGCGGATCGGGGCGCCAGATGAAGCACCCTTCGTCGCCGCACGGACCCACGTTGGCCGTAGCCGGGTCGCGCACCTGCAGGTCGGCGAACGAGGCCATGAAGGCCAGGTTGTAGAACGGGCTGCCCCCGAGGTCGTCCTGACGCGAGCGCGAGTAGTACGAGCTCAGCGAGACGTTGAGGTCATCCCGGATCTGGTGGTCCAGGTTCAGACGGAAGCCGTTCAGCTTGAACCCGTCGTTCAGATCCACCACGCCCGTCTCGTTCTGGTGCGTGAACGAAGCGCGGTAGTTGGTCGAACCGGTGCGGCCCTCGGCGGCGACGTAACCGCTGTAGAAGGCACCCGGATCGAAGAAACGCTCGACCTGGTCGTACGTGGGGTACGGGTAGGGGCTGTCCTGGAAGGTCTTTCCGGGGACGCCACCGGCCAGCACCGGATTCGGCGGAGCACAGGCCGAATTGGTCGGGTCGAGAGTCGGGTTGCAGACCTCGCCCGTGTTGGCGTCGTAGAAGAAGCGGATGTCCACGACGCTGCCGTCGGAGTTCAGGATGTTGCCCTGGGCGTCCGTGGCGTACGGATGCTCCGTCGAGAACGGCGTCGAACCCTCGAGGCTCGAACGGCCGTACTCGTTCCGGACCGTGATCCGGGACTGGTCGATGCTCAGCCCGGCACCGCGACGGGTGCGGATCTGAACCACGCCGTTCTGCGCGCGCGAGCCGTACAGCGAGGCCGCCGCCGCGCCCTTCACCACCTCGATCGACTGAACGTCGAGCGAACTGATGTCGGCCAGCGTGTTATCGGTGATGACGCCGTCGACGATGATCAGCGGAGACTGCGTTCCCGTGATCGTCGTCGGTCCGCGGAGCATGATGCCGGAATCGGAACCCGGCTGGCCGCTACCCTTCACGACCTTGGCACCCGGAACCTTACCGGCGATGAGGCCGTCGGCCGACGGAGCCGGCACCGGCATGTCGGTGAAGTCGACGCTCTCCACGGTGAAAGGCAGCTTCACCTTCGGAGTGGCGCCGGCAACGCCCGTGACCACCAGCTCCTGCAGCCGCAGGGCAGTGGACTCGAGGCGGAATTCGATGGTGGTCGTCTGACCAGCCGTCACGGTTATCTGCTGCGTTCCTTCGCCATAACCGATCAGCTGCACCTGAATCTCGTGCGTGCCGACGGGAACGTTGAGCATGATGAACCGGCCCTGCGTGTTCGTCAGCGCGCCCTGAAGGATGGCGGGGATGAACACCTGGGCAGACTCGAGAGTGCGGGAGCTGGTCGCGTCTACGACGGTTCCAGTCACCGTCCCGGTCTGCTGCGCCGCTACGGGTCCGACGGCCAAAAAGGCCGCGGCTGCCGCGAGCGGTAGAACCTTACCCCAGAATCTCATGGAGCGCCTCCATACGTGGGGTGGGACGAAGTTGCCGAGGGTTGGTCAGACCCCGAGCAAACGTGGGACACGACCGGGAGGGAAGATCGCTCCGCGTCGTGGCGATCGCACCGGACTTCGCCGGTGGGTCGATCGGCTTGGTACAGCTGGGTGTATCGAAATCGAACGAAGCAGCGGTGGAAGGCACACCTCCTGTCGTGGGTTGCAGCCGTGTTCACATTGTACGTGCGACGCACGCCGCCCGTGACGGGGGCGTGACATCAGCGAATGGGAATAACCCCCCTCGCGCCCGCCTGTCAAGGCAATTCGAAAACCAGCCTCCGACGTTCCGATGCTCTGCACCTCGGGCCCGGGGACCCGTGTGCAGGGGCAGCACACCCGTCGCGCCACCCGCCTGGCGTGAATCCTGCAACCAGTTGGTGGGGAAATCTTGAGGGCCGCCCCGGCCGGGGTCTATCCTTCGAGCACCCGGTCCGACCGGCCCTCCACACCTCGGCTTGCACATGACCCCTCGAGATCCTTCGTCCATCCGCGCCCGGCTCGGGCGGATCGGCGCGCAGCTGATGACGCCCCGGGTGCTGGTTCCGGCCGTGCTCGGGCTTCTCTTCGTGGGCTTCACCGGCCTCGGGGTCGCCGTCGGCGCCTGGCGCAACGTGTGCGCGACCTGTCCGTCGGTGGCGCAGATCCGCACGTGGGAACCGGAGCAGACCAGCAAGCTGTTCGCCGCGGACGGCCGCCTCGTCACCGAGTTGGGCATGCAGCGCCGTACGCCCGTGTCGCTGGACGCCCTGCCGGCGTTCGTGCCGCAGGCGGTCGTCTCGATCGAGGACCAGCGTTTCTACGAGCACGGCGGCTTCGATCTGCGCGGTTTCACCCGTGCCGCGCTCGGTCAGGTCATGGGCCAGTACCGGGGCGGTGGCAGTACGATCACGCAGCAGTTGGCTCGGAACATGTTCGAGGACCGGGTGGGGACCGAGCGCCGGTACACGCGGAAGCTGCGGGAGCTTCAGGTCGCGTTCGAGCTGGAGCGGGCGTACGACAAGGACCGGATTCTCGAGGCGTACATCAACGAGATCTACATGGGCCGCGGCTACGGCTTCCAGTCCGCCTCCCGCGCGTACTTCGGCAAGAACGTGACCGAGGTGGACGTCGCCGAAGCCGCTCTCCTCGCCGCGATCCTCAACCGGCCCGGCTACTACGATCCGTTCCGCAATCCCGACGCCGCGCTCAACCGCCGCAACCTGGTCCTCAGCCGCATGGTCGACGCCGGTTATCTCGAGCCGGCCGAGGCCGAGGAGTGGAAGCAGGCCCCTCTGCCCGACGAGGACTACTCCTCGTCCAGCGTCCACGGGATCGCGCCCTACTTCGAGGAATGGGTGCGGCAGATCCTGGATTCCCGCTTTGGCGACGAGGTGTATCGCGGTGGACTGCGTGTCTTCACGACCCTCGACTACGAGATGCAGCAGGCCGCGGTCGAGGCGATGAACTGGGGATGGCAGCGCGTCGAAGGCCAGCCGAACTTCCGCCACCCGCTCTACGCGGAGTTCGACACCGTGCAGACCTTCGACGCCCCGGAGACCGCCTACCTGCAGGGCATGATGGTCGTGCTCGACCCGCAGACGGGCCACGTGAAGGCCATGATCGGGGGGCGCGACTTCGAGCACAGCAAGTTCGACCGCGTCCGGCTGGCGCAGCGGCAGGCCGGCTCGGCCTTCAAGCCCTTCGTCTACGCCGCCGCGCTGGCGACGGGCATCCCCGCGTCGCACATCGTCGAGGACCAGCCGGTGGTGTACCCGCAGGTCAGCGGCGAAGACTGGCGGCCCTCGAACTTCGACGAGCAGTTCCGGGGACCGATCACGCTGCGGGAGGCGCTGCGACGGTCGATCAACATGGTCGCGATCAAACTGGGTTGGGAGGAGGTCGGCATCGAGACGGTGGCACAGACGGCCCGCCGCATGGGCGTCGCCACCGAGATCGAGCGCTTTCCCTCGACCACCATCGGAGCCGTCGAGGT
>JAHHMJ010000331.1 GCA_018678395.1 Gemmatimonadota bacterium
ATCTGGACAGACTGCGGGAAGGAGACCGGGTCACGGCCCGCACGGGGTCGGAGGGGTTCCGTACCGACCTGCTGGCGGGGGAGCATCACTGGGTGGCCGACGAGCCGAGGCGTGTCGGAGGCGACGACACCGGGCCGACGCCGTACGACATGCTCGCGGCCGCCCTGGCCTCGTGCACGAGCATGACGCTGCAGATGTACGCCCGCCGCAAGGAGTGGCCTCTCGAGGAGGCGATCGTCCGCGTACGCCACACGCGGGTCCATGGAGAGGACTGTGCCGTGGATGGGCAGGACCCCGATCACGTCGACCACCTGAATCGAGAGGTGGAGGTGCGGGGCGATCTCACCGACGATCAGCGCGCCCGACTCATGGAGATCGCAGAGCGGTGCCCGGTGCACCGGTCGATCGAGGGTGGGATCCTCGTGCGGACCGCGGCGTCACCGGTCCCCGGCGCTCCGGGGCCGACCTGAGCCGGGCCCGAAGGACCGTACCTCGCCCCTGCCCGGTCAGCCCACCCGGCGCCGCTTCCGCTTCATGAAGTCCATCATGATGTACTGACCCAGCGTCATCGTGCTGGTGAAGTACGCCTTCCCGCGCGCGATCTCGGACACCTTCTTTACGAACTGCACCAGGTAGGGGTCGCGGGCCAGCATGAAGGTGTTGATGAGAATGCCGGCCTTCCGGCATGCCGCTACCTCCCGGAAGGTGCGCCGGAGGATGTGGGCGTCCATGCCCCCCGAGTTCGTGTAGACGCGACCGTCCGGGAGCGTCACGGCCGACGGCTTTCCGTCGGTGATCATGATGATCTGCCGCATGTCCTGCTTCTGGGCCGTGAGCAGCCGTCGTGCGACCTCGAGACCCTCGGCCGTGTTGGTGTGAAAAGGCCCGACCTGGGCCTTCGCCAGCTGCGACAGCGGGATCTCCTGCGCCCGATCCCCGAAGGTCACCACCTTGAGCGTGTCCCCCGGGAACTGCGTGCGGATCAGGTGCGAGAGCGCGAGTGCGACGCGCTTCGCGGGCGAAAAGCGATCCTCGCCGTAGAGCACCATCGAATGGCTGATGTCGAGCATCAGCACGGTGGCGCACGACGACCGGTACTCGGACTGGTGCACCATCAGGTCGCCGTACTCGAGGTTGAGGGGGACCTTGAGCCCCTCCCGCTCGATGGCGTTTTTCAGCGTCGCCGGGATGTCGAGGTTGAGCGTGTCGCCGAACTCGTAGGGGCGGCTGGCTGCCTCGGCCTCGATACCCGTGGCGAGATGGGGCGTGTCGTGGACCCCGATGCTGGCCTTGCCGAGCGCGCCGAGAAGGCTGCGGAGCGCGCGGTAGCCCAGGAAATCCATCCCCTTCTGGTTCAGGTTGAACTGGACCGACTCGGAGGCTTCCTTGGCGTCGTCGATCTGACCCTGGCCGGTCACGTCCTGCGTCGGGCCCATGAAGTCCGGCTTGCCGTCCTTGAGCGAGATGTAGCCCTCCTCGACCATGCGCTCGATCAGGCGGTCGAGAAGCTCGGCGATCTGCTTCTGCACCTCGGCGTCGCCGGCTCCCTCACCGCGGAGTTCGGCGAGCATCTCGGGCGTGAGCTGTCCGCTCTTCAGGAGTGCCTCGAGGAGCGCGTGCTTGAGGGCGTCGACCGAACTCGTGTCCTCCGTCCCGGACCAGCCCCAGTACGGGTGGTAGTTCGGACCTCCCGCGAACCCGCCGTCCATCAGGAAGTCCGAGAGGAGCTCCATCAGGTTCTCGAGGTTGAGGGCGTCGATCCAGCCACCGGTGTACTTCGTGTAGGTCGTGAATCGCATCTGGATCCCCGCAGGTGAGGCGTTCGGTCGGGAACGGCGACGGGTGGAGGCGGTACGACGCGGCCATGTCCGCACCGTCCACACCCGGTTTCGTTGAATCCCCCGAAGCCGTTCGGTCGTTCCGCCGGCGACTGCTCGGCTTCTTCGACTCGGAGGCGAGGGATCTGCCCTGGCGGCGGACGTCGGACCCGTATGCGATCTGGGTGTCCGAGATCATGGCGCAGCAGACCCGGGTGGAGACGGCCGTGCCGTACTACCGGCGGTGGCTCGAACGCTATCCCGACGTGCACGCCCTCGCGGCGGCCCCCATCGACGCGGTGCTCAAGTCGTGGGAGGGGCTCGGCTACTACTCGCGGGCTCGCAACCTGCACCGGGCCGCGCGGATCGTGGCGGAGACGCTCGGGGGGCGGGTCCCCGACACGGTCGACGGGCTCCGTGCGCTCCCCGGGATCGGCGAGTACGCTTCTGGGGCGATCGCCTCGATCGCGTTCGACCGGCCGGCCCCGGCCGTCGCCGGCCACGTGCGGCGGGTGTTCGCTCGGCTTCACGACGACCCCTCGCCTACGGGATCGGGCGTGCGGGACTGGGCGCAGCGGGTGGTCGACCCGGGCCGCCCCGGCGACTTCAACCAGGCGCTGATGGAGCTGGGCGCGACGGTCTGCACCCCTCGGCGCCCGGACTGCGGGTCGTGCCCGGTCGCCGACTTCTGTCGTGCGCGGATGGCGGGGACCGCCGAGGTGCGGCCGGCCCCGAAGGCCCGCACGAAGGTGAAGTCCGAGGTCCGGCTGGTGGCCGTGTTCATCGACGACTCCGCCGATGAGCGCCACCTGTTGATGCGTCGCAGGCCGGACGAGGGACTGCTGGCGGGGATGTGGGAGTTCCCCTCGCGGGTCGCGGCGGCTCGTGTGGGCAAGCGGGCGACGATGGAGGCTCTGGACGATCTCGCTCGCGCCCACGGGGTCCCGGTGGGGAAGGCGTTGGCGGAACGGGCGCCACCCAGGCCGCTGGAGCCGGTGCTCCACAAGTTCTCCCACCTCCACGTCGAGTACCGGCCCTGGGTGGTGTCGACCGCCGGCCTCGACGGATCGGAGCCCGCGCAGGGCCCCGACCTCGCCGCGGGTTCGACCCGGGCGGAGCGTCCGACGCTCGTACGCTGGATCTCGGCCACCGCGGTCGAGGAGTTGGCTCTACCCGTGGCTCAGCAACGCATCGTGACGTCGGCGCTCCGGCCGTTCACGGCCGGGGCCGACCCGCGGGCCGGCTGAGGCGATCTCACTTCGCGCCGACGGTGCGTCGCATCTGCGCGAGGTGCCGTTCCAGGTGCCAGCGAAAGAACTCCAGTCGCTGCCACCCGTTCAGAGGCCCCGCGACGAAGTGGGGGAGCACGACGCGATCGGGCCCGACCGCTTCGATCGCTCCCGCCAGCGACTCGATGGCGTTCTGGTGCTCGCGGAGTCTGCCGGACCAGTAGCCGAGGGGCCGTCCGGCGCGTTTCGGGATCACCGCCTCCGGCGCATCCACGCGGTCCGGAAGGTCCGCGAACACCTCGTCGATCGTGCGGTCGTCGTGGCGTGGAGGCGGGTCGATCGCTGCGGGACCGGATGCGCCGGCCGCCTCCACCGCCCTCCACAACCCGAGGATCCCGAAGTCCTCGGCCCGCACGAGGTGTTCCACGATCTCCGCGGGGCTCCAGGCATCCGCGCCAGGGCGACGGGTGGCTTTCGCTCCTGCGGTCTCCGCGATCGAGAGGAGCTCGCTCCGTAGAGTCGCGATCCGTGCGAGCAGGGGTGAGAGCACGCTCACGACTTCAGGCGCGGTCGGCCGGTCAGGTGCCGAAGGGGTCGAAGTTCGTCATGCCGGGCCCACCCCCCTCGTCGTGCGGCGGGCGCCGGTAGCCTCCTGTGGAGGTCCGCGCGACGCGACGTTCGGCGACCAGAGCTTCCAGGACCAGCTCGCAGGCGGCGGCCTTGACCCCGGGCGAGGCAGAATCCGAGGCCAGCCCGACCCCGTGGACCAGCTCCATCAGTCCCGCAACGGTCTCGAAGCCCTGGAGGCACGCTTCGGCCGACGACTCCTCTCCCACTTGCAGGGCGCTACCCTGCTCGAAGTACTCGACGATGTCCTCGACGTCCGCGCCTCCGGCGCGAGCCGCGTAGACCCCATGGGCTGCCGCGGCGATGAGCTCGCGGCCGATCTTCTCGTGACCGTGCAACTCGCCCTCGTACTCCAGCTCCATCTTGCCGGTGATGGCCGGCAGCGCCGCGTAGACGTCGACCACCCGCGGTACCGCGACCGGCTCGTCCAGGAGAAGCGCCCGGCGCTCCGCGTTCGACACCACCATTTCGAGGGTCGTGATGGGCAGGCGCTGACTGACCCCCGAACGCTGGTCGATGCGTTTGTCCTGCCGAGCGAGGAAGGCGACGCGCTCGACGACCTCGGTGACGGTCTCCGGGATCTCCACCTCGAGCCCCTCGCGACCGGTCCAGGCCTCCTGCCGGGTGACGTCGATGCCGATGTCGAGCTCGCGCGGATAGTGGGTGCGGATCTCGGAGCCGATCCGGTCCTTGAGCGGCGTGATGATCTTGCCACGTGCCGTGTAGTCCTCGGGATTCGCGGTGAAGACCATGAGCACGTCCAGCGGGAGGCGGATCGGGTAGCCCTTCACCTGGACGTCGCCTTCCTGGAGCACGTTGAACAGGCCGACCTGGATCTTCCCCGAGAGGTCGGGCAGTTCGTTGAGCGCGAAAATGCCTCGATTGGCGCGCGGAAGCAGGCCGAAGTGGATGGTCAGCTCGTCGGCCAGGATGTGGCCGCCCCGGGCCGCCTTGATCGGGTCGACGTCGCCGATGACGTCGGCGATGGTCACGTCCGGCGTCGCCAGCTTCTCGACGTAGCGCTGCGTGCGCGGCACCCATGCGACCGGGGCGTCGTCTCCCTCTTCGCGTAGGAGCTCCTTGGCGTACTTCGAGATCGGCGCCAGCGGATCGTCGTTGACCTCGCTTCCCCTGAGAACCGGCACCTCGTCGTCCAGCAAGCCGGCGAGTTCGCGCAGGATCCGGCTCTTGGCCTGTCCGCGAAGTCCGAGGAGGATGAAGTCGTGGCGCGCGAGCAGCGCATTGACGATCTGCGGTACGACGGTGTCCTGGTAGCCCAGGACGCCGGGGAACAGTTCGTCACCCGAGCGGAGCTTCTTCAGAAGGTTGGCTCGGATTTCGTCCTTCACGGAGCGGGGGCGGTACCCCGATTCGCGAAGTTCACCGACGGTGGCGGGACGGACGGACGACATGCGCGGGAGCTCCTGAACGGGACCTGTCTCGGCCCCGGATTCGGGGTATCTTGTGGGGCTGCGCACGTACACCGGGTCCCGGGACAGGGTCCTCCGGATCCGGTTTGTCCCCGGATTCTCCGCAACGCTGGACGCATATGGCCGACGACACGCTCAAGGGCTCCATCCGCCCCCTCGACCACCAGCCGCCGCTTCCCCTCGACACGCTGATCCTGGACGAACGACCCGACGACGAGGCCGTTCCGATGGACGTCGTCTTCGTGGGCGGTGGGCCGGCCGGCCTCGCCGGGGCGCTCGAACTCGCCCGCCTCGTCCGCGAGGACAACGAGGCCGGCGGCGGACTTGGTGACGTCGAGATCGGCGTTCTCGAGAAGGCGGCGTCGCTCGGGGAGCATTCGTTGTCGGGGTCGGTGGTCGACCCGCGCGCCTTCCGCGAGCTCTTTCCCGATCTCACGGATGCGGACTTCCCGTTCCGGCAGCCGGTGAAGGCGGAGGGCGTCTACTTCCTCCGGGAGAAGTCCTCCATCAGGCTGCCGACCCCGCCTACGATGAAGAATCACGGCAACTACGTGGCCTCGTTGTCCGAGATGGTCCGGTGGCTGGGCGACAAGGCGGAAGAAGCCGGGATCAACGTCTTCCCGGGCTTTCCGGCCGACGCGCTGCTGGTGGACGGACGTGCGGTTCAGGGCGTACGCACGACGCCCTCCGGGCTCGATCGCGACGGGAATCCGTCCGGTCCGGACGCCATGCCGGCGATGGACATCACCGCCCGCGTGACGGTCCTCAGCGAGGGGACCCGCGGAACTCTGTCGCAGGCGTGGTACGAGTGGGAGGGTGTGAAGGGTGAGAACCCCCAGATCTACGCGCTGGGCGTGAAGGAGCTCTGGGAGACGAAGAAGCCGCTGGACCGCGTCATCCACACCCTGGGCTGGCCGCTGCCGGGTGATGCCTTCGGTGGATCGTGGATGTATCCGCTCGAAGACAACCTCGTCTCGATCGGACTGGTCGTGGGCCTCGACTATCAGGACGCTCGCCTCGACGTCCACGAGCTGCTTCAGCGCATGAAGCTCCACCCTCTCTTCCGTCCGTATCTGGAAGGTGGCGAGATGGTGGAGTGGGGCGCCAAGACGATCCCCGAGGGTGGTTTCCACTCGCTGGCCAGCCGCCGTCACGGCGACGGTATCTGCATCGTGGGCGACTCGGCGGGCTACGTCGACGTGCCGTCCCTGAAGGGCATCCACTACGCCATGTATTCGGGGATGTTGGCCGCTCGAGCCATCTTCCGCGCCCTGAAGGCCGACGACGTCTCGGCCGACGGACTGAAGAGCTACACGGAGACGGTCGACCAGAGCTACATCGCGAAGGACATGAAGAAGACCCGCAACATGCGGCTCGCCTTCAAGAAGGGCTTCGTGGGCGGCGGTGTGCGGGCCGGGTTGATGAGCCTGACGGGGGGCGTCTTCCCCGGCGGGAAGATTCCGGTCGAGGAGGATGCGGCCGAAGAGAAGGTCCTGAACGGCGCCACGCCCTTCGTCCCCGACGGGCAGCTGACCTTCAGCAAGGTCGACGCGGTCTTCAAGTCGGGGAACCAGACCCGGGACGACATCCCCAGCCACCTGATCGTCGGTGAGGACGTCTCGGCCGCGGCGGCCGAGATGTACGTGCACCTCTGCCCTGCCGGCGTCTACGAGCGCGACGGCGACAAGCTGATCGTCAACGCTCCGAACTGCGTGGACTGCAAGGCGACGGACGTACTCGGCCCGCGGTGGACGCCGCGTGAGGGTGGCGCGGGACCGGGCTACCGGAGGATGTAGCGAGTCCGGGGCCTACTCCGCGCGCATCGCGGTGAGGGGGTCGACCCTCGTCGCGCGCATCGCCGGGATCAGGCTCGCCGCCAGGCCCACGAGGGCCAGGACCAACAGGACGATACCGTACACGGTGGGGTCTCGGGGCTGCACGCCGAAGAGCAGGCTCGACAGAGTCCCCGAGAGGACGAAGGCGGCCACGAGGCCCAGGCCGAGTCCCGCGGCGACCAGGCGCATGCCGTCGCCGAGAATCAGGGATCGGACGTCGGCACGGTCGGCGCCCAGGGCCATGCGAATGCCCACCTCCCCGGTCCGCTGCTCCACCGCGTAGGCCAGGACTCCGTAGACGCCGATCGCCGCCAGGAAGAGGGCGATGGCACCGAACGCGCCGAGCAGGAGCGTACTGAAGCGGTCCCGGGAGCGCGCGTCGGCGACGACGTCCGACATGGCCCGGACCCGGGTCAGCGCCACGCCGGGGTTCAGCTCGGACAGCGCGGAGCGCATGGGTCCCACCAGGGCCGACGGCTCCCCCATGGTTCGGACCACCACCGTGCGGCGGCGAATCGAGGACTGCAGCCCCGACACGTACAGCGCCGGAGGCACGTCCTCGCGGAGGCCGTCGTAGCGCATGTCCTTCACGACGCCGATGATCTCCGACTCCCGGATGTCGCCGGAGATGTGCAGCTCACCCAGGGGTCCCCAGCGCTGCTGGATGTTGCCGATGCGCTCTCCCACGGGGTCGACGTCGGGATAGAAGCGGCGCACGAACGCCTCGTTCACCACCACGGCGCCGGGGGCATCCAGACGGTCCCGGTCGTCGAAGATCCGCCCCGCCATCACCGGTGTGCGCATGGCATCGAAGAAGCCCGGGGCGACGGGTCGCAGGAAGACCCGGGCCTCGACTCCCTCGGGCAGCTCCCGGTCGACCAGCGGGACGACCTGGGCATAGTCCAGCGCCTCGGAGAGGGGCAGCGTCGAGGCGTCGCCCACCGCCTCCACGCCCGGGAGTTCGGCGATCCGCCGCCGGAACTGGTCGTAGAGGTTCATGACGTCCCGGTCGTCCGGTGCCGCCGCCGGCGAGAGGTCCAGCTCCGCCGTGAGCACACCCGAGGCGACGAAGCCCGTGTCGATGGCCCGGAGGTTCCGGAAGGAGTCCACCAGCAGCCCCGCGCCCACGGCCAGGATCAGGGCCAGGGCGAACTGCGCGACCACGAAGCCCCGCTGGAGACCGTGGCCTCCACGGCCCGCCGCGCCGCGCCCGCCCTGGCGGAGGGTCGTGTGGACGTCGTCGGAGAGGAGCCGCACGACCGGTGCGAGGCCGAAGAGAACGCCGGTCAGCAGGGTCACGCCCAGCACCACGGCAAGCACCGTCCCGTCGATGCCGATGGACACTTCGGTGGGGAGGGTGACCGGCGCGATGCGGAGCAGGAGATCGACGCCGATCCGTGCGATGAGGAGTCCCAGAGCGGCACCGGCCAGAGAGAGCACCAGAGACTCGGTGAGGAGCTGTCGCACCAGCCGCCCTCGAGGCGCGCCGAAGGCGACACGCACGGCCATTTCCGACGCCCGCACCTCGGAGCGGGAGAGCAGGAGGTTGGCCACGGTGGCGCAGGCGATGAAGAGAATCAGGCCGGTCGCGCCCAGCAGCACCAGCAGGGCGGTGCGGGTGTCGCCGACCTTCACCTCGGTCAGGGGGGCCATCGTGACGGTCCACCCGCTGTTGGAGGCCGGGTAGAGCTCCTCGATGCCCCGGGCCACGGAGACCATGTCGCTTTGCGCGATCTCCATGGACGTGCCCTCCTGCAGCCGGCCCAGCGCGCTCATCCAGCGGGCCGCTCGGGCCTGGATCTGCATGGGCCACGTCATGTTGGTGAAGACGTCGGTGCCCTCGGGGTGGGTCTGGCGCCCGGGGACGATGCCCACCACCTCGAGCGCCGTGCCGTCGAGGAGGATGGTCTGGCCCACGATACGGGGGTCGCCCCCGAATCGCCGCTGCCAGAAGCCCTCGGAGAGGACGACGACCTGCGCCGACCCCGGACCGTCGTCGGGGCCCAGGGTCCGTCCCGAAAGGGGGTTCACGCCCAGGAGCGAGAAGTAGTCCTCGGTGGTGTAGACCACGTTGACCCGGACCGGGTCTCCCTCGGCTTCGGTGACCGTCCCGGTGGTGGGCCAGAAGGCCGACATGGCCTCGAAGGTGGTGCTGTTGTTGCGCCAGTCGTCGAAGTCCATGGGCGAGACCATGTAGCGGTCCTGCCCGGCCTCGTCGTTGCGGGTCCAGAGCACGATCAGCTCGTCGGGCTCCTCGTAGGGGAGGGGCTCCAGGAGGACGGCTTCCACGACGGTGTAGATGGCCGCGTTGGCGCCGATGCCGATGGCCAGGGTGAGCACGGCGACCGCGGTGAACAGCGGTGCCTTGAGCATCTTCCGGATCGCGTAGCGTACGTCGTCCACCCTTCCTCCCCGTTCGAATCACGCCGTGTGGCACCCGCCGAGCATCCACTCTACGGCAGGTCCCCTCGATCGAACAACGAGATTCGTCGCCCCGACGTTACGGGACCTCGATCACCACCTCCGCCCGGGCGTGTCCTTCCTCGAGGCGTCGGATCGCCTCCGGGACCTCGCCCAGCTCAGTCGATCTCGAGTCCCACTCCACCCTCGGTTCGGACCAGACGCGGGAGGATCGGGGGCACGGGGCGACGACGGAAGGACTCGAGGATCGCCGTTGCCGAGTCGTGGCCGGCCAGCGATTCCAGGGTGTGGATCGTGGGGAAGATCATGGGCAGGCGGCCCTCGCGGTGACGGTCCAGGGCGGCGCCCGGGGTCAGCCACACGGCGTCGGACATCTCGGCGGCGTTGACCGATACCTCGGCCGGACCCTCCATGGCCGCGGCGAAGAAGCGGGTGTCGTAGCGCCGGGGCTCGACCACGGGCGTGATCCAGTGGGCCACGTACTCAACCGCGTCCCCGGCCAGCCGGACCCCG
>JAHHMJ010000172.1 GCA_018678395.1 Gemmatimonadota bacterium
GGGAGGGGTAGAGATCTCTCACTTCCTTGTCCCCAAGGGGCATCCCGCCCAATACTGCGGCGTCTCCCCCACCTGACCGGAGTCGTCCGATGGAAGCCAGCACGTCCAGAAGCCTCGTCTCCCGCGCCATCGGCGCGGCCCTGCTCGACGTCGACGTCTACGAAGAGGTCGAGGCGGACCGCTCGGCGACGGGGCAGGCCGCTACGGTCGTCTTGGCCGTCGCCGTTGCCAACGTGATCGGCAGCTGGGGCGCGGGTGGCGCAGGGATCGCCGGTGGCGTGAACGCCGCCTTCCTCGGATGGCTCCTGTGGGCCGGAGTCACCAACATCGTCGGCACCCGGCTCATGGGGGGCACCGCGGATTGGGGCGAACTGCTGAGGACCCTCGGCTTCGCTCAGGCTCCCGGCGTGCTCGCCGTCGTCGGGATCATCCCCCTCCTCGGGTGGATCGCGGGAATCGGCATCTGGGTCTGGACCGTGGTGGCCGGCGTCATCGCCATCCGCCAGGCGTTGGACTTCAGCACAGGGAAGGCCGTCATCACCGCCCTGATCTCCATGGTCGTCGTCTTCGTCGCGATGATGGCGATCGGCACCGTGCTCGGCGTCGGTGTCGGAGTCACGTCGGCGGTGATGTAGGCGCGGTCAGAACTCCACGCTGAATCCGAAGAACGGGAGCAGTCCCGTGCCGTCGATCGGCCGACGCCGGTCGGGGAACGCAGGATCCTCGGTGTACGTGTAGCCGATCTCGTTGGGCCGGTTCAGCAGGTTCTGCACGTCGAGGAACAGACGCCCGTTCCAGCCGCCGAAGTCGAAGACCCGCTCCGCGCGGATGTCGAGCCGCGCGTAGGCACCGGTACGCTCCGCAGCAATGCGGTCCCAGTCCGGGACGCCGCGGCCGGTGAGCGCATACTCGGCGGCCGAACGGTCCTCATCGAACGGTGTGAACGGGCGACCGGACAGTACGCGCAGCTTGGTCCCGAACTCCCAACGGCGACTCGGCCGCCAACCGGCGGTGAGGTCGAGCGCATGACGCACGTCCCACGAAGACGGGGCGAGTTCGCCGTCCGACCCCGAGAATTCGCTGCTGGACAGCGTGTAGGCTCCCAGCAGCCACACCGCGTCGGTCAGCTTCCGCTGGACGAAGAACTCGACTCCGCGAGCACGGCCCTCACCGACCGGCTCCAGAGGCTCGCCCCCGATGAAGCCGTAGTCCCCACCGAGGTTGGCGAGTGAGATGCGGGGGTCGTCGCGCAGGACCGGATAGCGGGAGTAGTCCTTCCAGAATCCCTCGACCTTCAATCGCAACGCCTCGGCGGGGCGCCACGCCACGCCGAGCAAGCCCTGCACGTTGCGGATGGGAAGCAGGTCGCGATTCACCGGGGCGCCATCCTCTTCGACCGCGACCGAGAGCAACGCCGGGCTCTGGTGGAACCACCCGGTCGCGGCCGAGAACGTGACCACGGGGCTCGCCGCGAACGACAGCCCAATACGGGGGGACACCGATCCGCCCGTCTCGAGCGCGTCGTCGTGATCGACCCGCATGCCCGCAGTCAGGCTCAGTCGCTCGTCGGCCAGTCGCTTCACCGCCTGCAGATATGCGCCGGACCGCCAGGAACGGATCGCGCCGTCGGTCCGCACGGGCTCGTCGAAGGCACTTCCCGGCGTGGCCTCCTGGAAGAGGTCCAGATCCAGCCCCACCCGTTCGGCAACCACTCCCCACTCGAGTTCGGTGGTCGAAGAGACTCGGCTCTCTCCTTCGAGCCGGAAGGGCATCCGGACTTCCGTGGAGCGGTTGCGAAGGAGCTCGACACCCGCACCGTCGAGGTCACGGAAGCGATAGTCCGTCCACGAGCGGCTCGCGGCCAGTCGCAGGACTCCTTGACCCACCTGGCGCTCCCAGACACCGCCGACCGTGTAGCTCTTCTGGTCGTTGTCGAGCACTCGGTCGAAGATCTCCTGGTTCTCGATGTCGCCCGCGTCGGGCGCCACGAGATCGAACTCGTCCAGGGCACCGATTCCGGTCCAGACCACGCGGTCGCGATCGGTCGGGAACCACTCGAGCCGCCCCTGCGCGTCCCAGTAG
>JAHHMJ010000341.1 GCA_018678395.1 Gemmatimonadota bacterium
ACCCATCCCGAGAGCGAGATCGACCGGGTCACGACCCCGCGCGGGTGCACGATCGCCGGACTGAACGAGCTCGAACACCAGGGCTTCAGCTCTGCGATGATCCGCGGCATCCTGACGTCGGCGACCCGCGCCGCCGAACTCGGGTAATCCGCCGCACATCCGCAACGTCGAAGGCCCCTACCTGCCGCGTGCCCGCCACGGGGGGCGTGGGGGTGGGGGCGTTTCGCGTCGATATGCCGCAGCAAGTCGCGCACTTCCGTGCGGCCTCCTTCTTGCAAAGAAGATATCTGGATGCAAAGGTAGATATATGATCTCGTCCACATCGAAATACGCGCTGCGCGTCCTCGTCGCCCTGGTCGGCAACGAGCACCACCGCTTCGTGTCCGGCGCGGACCTCTCCGCCGCAACCGGCGTGCCGTCGAACTACCTCGCGAAGGTGTTGGGCGCGCTCGGACAGGCTGGTCTGGTCGATGCGGTTCGGGGTCGAGGCGGCGGGTACCGTCTGGCGCGTACGCCGCACGACATCCGTCTCATCGACGCGGTCGAGATCTTCGAGGGCCCGCGAACGCACCCGACCTGTCTCCTGAGCATCCACGCCGACTGCTCCGACGACCACCCCTGCTCCGCCCACGAGATCTTCCGAGACGTCCGCTCGAGGTACATCGCGTTCCTCGAGGACACCTCGATCGCCGAGGCCGCGAGCACGGAGTCGCCCTCCCCATCCCGGACAGCCTGATGACCCATCCCGAGCTGGCCCGTATCGAGGCCACGCTGAAGCCCTTCTCGTTCCCCAAGAAGTTCGCGGTCGAGACCTGTGCCGAGTGCAACCTCGCCTGCAGCATGTGCTATCACCCGACGATGAAGCGGACCAAGGGGGTCATGCCGCTCGCATTGTGGCAGCGCCTCGCCGACGAGATCGCCGCCGTGGCACCGCGCACGGAGTGCTGGTTCTCCTTCTGCGGTGAACCGCTGCTCGAGCCCGATCGCCTGTTCGAGATTCTCGACTACGGGCGCGAGGTGGGACTGCAGTCGCTCAACGTGAACACCAACGGGATGCTCCTCACCGCCGATGTGGCGGATCGCCTGATCGACTCCGGGGCCAACCTCGTGGTGATCGGCATCGACGGCTTCAGCAAGGAGGCCTACGAGCGGGCTCGCTTCGGCGCCGACCGCGACGTGGTCTATGCGAACGTCGAGCATCTTCTGCGACGGCGCGCGGCGCTGGGTCGAGGGCCGGAGGTCCAGGTCCAGTTCATCGAGTTGGACTTCAATCGGCACGAGCTCCCCGAGTACCAGGAGTACTGGCTCGAGCGGGGCGCGGTGGTGAAGGTCCGCCGTCAGCTCAGCTGGGGCGGGAAGTTCGAGACCTCGCTGTGCATCCCCGAGGACGAGCGCATCCCCTGCCCCTGGGCCATCACGATGATGCACGTGTTCTGGGACGGGCAGGTGCCCCGCTGCCCGGGGGACATGGAAGGCGAAGAGGGCGTGGGCAGCGCATGGGATCACTCGATCACCGAGTTGTGGGCCGACCTCGGCCGCTATCGCGAGCTGCATCTCGCCCACCGCTTCGACGAGCTGCCGGAGCGATGCCATTCGTGTCAGGACTGGATGACCGGCGCGGCGGAGCGGCTTCGCCCCGACGACGCCCCGCTCGCCTGAGGCGGAGGAGACCCCGCGTGAAGACCCTGTATCTCTGCGGCGCCGGCAACTCCGAAGGGGTGCGCCTCGCGCTCCGGGTGAATCAACGGGAGCCCCGCTGGGATCGCATCGTCCTGCTCGACGACGACCCCGACAAGCACGGCTCCGACCTGCTCGGCGTGCCGATCGTCGGGCCGTTCGACGCCCTGGCCGACGCCGACCCGGATCGGGACGAAGCCGTCAACCTCGTCGCGAGGACCACGGCGGGGCGGCGGCGTGCCCGGGCGCGCATCGAGTCGTTCGGCGTTCGCCTCACCGGCCTGGTGTCCCCGGGGTGCGACGTGCTGGGAGCCGACCTCGCGTCGGACGTGCTCGTCTACCCCCAGGCGCTGATCGGGCCCGAGGCACGGCTCGGCCCAGGGTCGGTCGTCTTCATGGGTGCGGTCATCGGTCACGAAGCCCACCTCGAACGCGGGTGCGTGGTCGCGGCGAATGCCGTGCTCAACGCCCGCGTGAGACTCGGTGAAGGCGTCTACGTCGGCTCGAACGCAACCATCCTTCCCGAGACGACGATCGGGGCCGAAGCGACCGTCGGCGCGGGTTCGAGCGTGAT
>JAHHMJ010000652.1 GCA_018678395.1 Gemmatimonadota bacterium
GGTCCTGCTTGAGCGAGTCGTAGGTCAACAGTCCGTCGAATCGATTCAGGAACTCGAAGGGGAAGACCTTCTTGGCCTCGCGCATTGCGGCCTCGCGCAGGTCGCGATCGACCTGCTCGTCTTCGAAACCGGCATCGAAGCCGAGCTTCTCGTGCCCGAGGTGCTGCCCCATCGAGCGGCTGCCCACGTTCGTGGTCAGCACGATGATGGCGCGGGTGAAGTCGACTTCCTCGTTGTTGCCCAGCACCAGCACGCCGTCCTCGAGGATCCCCAGCAGGAGGTTCCAGAGCTTCGGGTGCGCCTTCTCGATCTCGTCGAAACAGACCAGGGAGAGGTGCCTGCCCTCTTCGGCATCGAATCGGGGCAAACGGGCCAGGTTGTGGTTGAACATGCCCCGTCCGTCCTCGACGGCCTCCCGGTGGTGGCGTTCGAGGTTTTCCTGGGCCAGCAGGGGCTTGATTTCGCCGCCGACGTAGCCCGGAGGACTCCCGAGCAGTTTGCTCAAGTTGTAGTGGGCCGAATACTCCTGGCAATTCACCCGCGTGAACGCGCGGCGGTCCCCGAACAGGGACTCGGCGAGGCAGCGCACCGTCTCGGTCTTCCCGACCCCGGTCGGGCCCATCAGCATCAGCGAAAGAACCGGGCTGTCCGGGTCCCCCACGCCGGCGAGGACGCGGCTCATGGAATCGGCCAGCGCGTCAGACGCGGCGGGCTGGCCGATGACCATACGATCCATGAGTTCACGGAAGCGGGAGAGGTCCGGATTGCGTTTGTCGGGATCGAGCCGGAGACGATTTCCGGCGACTTCGCAGGGCTGGGGCTGGGCCATGTTGATCCTCGTCTCCCGTGGGGTGTCGAGCTGGGTACGCTGGCGGGTCCGGGATCCACGGGAACTCCGACCCAATCGCTGCCTCCCGATTGCAAGGCTCCGGCCCAGTTCGGAGGTCAGTGTGAACCCTCTCCGGAAAGGACCGGGAAGCGTCGCGGCGCGCGCGGTGTGGGTCGGCGCTCTGAGGCACTGCGCGCGGCGCCCTCTTCCCCGTCCTTGCCGCCGTCATCCGCCAAATCGGCCTGGTTCGCAGAAAGCGCACCCCACACGGGGCGCGGGCAGACCGGTTTATGGGCAGACGCGGAAAGTTCCGGACCGCTGTGGGGGACGGACTGTCGAGGGCGGGGGGTCAGCCTTGCCGCGTCGAGGCGGAATGAATCGCTGCGTACATCGAGGCCGGATCGGCGGACTCCACCAGCTCCTCCACGAACCCGGGCTGACGCACGACGGCACTCACGTCCGCGAGTACCCGAAGCTGCTGGGCCGGCGCACGACGGCTGCCGAGGATGAGGAAGACGGCCTCGACCGGCTGCTCGTCGTAAGACTGCCAGTCCACCGGTTCGGACAGCGTCGCGACGCAGAGCCGGGTCGACAACACCCCGTCCGTGCGGGCGTGGGGCAGTGCCACGCGATCGCCCACGCCGGTGCTCTCGATCTCCTCGCGGGCCAGGGCGACCCGCTCGATGTGCTCCGCCCCGATGCGGGGGTCGATCTCGGCCAGGCGCTTCGCCATCGCGGCGATCACCCCCGCACGATCGGGGGCGATCAGCCGGCAGAGCATCAGGTCCGGCGAGGTGGAACGGAGCAGGATGGCGCTCATCGGGTGGCCAGAAAACCCGTGAGCTGGTCGGCGACCGCGGAGAACGCAGCCGCGGCGGGGCTGTCCGGGTGGGACACCACGACCGGCTGGCCCCCGTCCCCGCTGCGGACGACGCGCGGGTCGATCGGAATCGCGCCGAGGAAGGGCACCCCGTAGCGCCGGGCGGTCTGCTCGCCGCCACCCTTGCCGAAGATGTCCTCGACCTCGCCGCACTTGGGACAGACCCAGCCGCTCATGTTCTCGACCACGCCCACGATCGGCGCATTCGTCGATTCGAACATCTGAATGCCCCGCACGACGTCGATGAGGGCGACCTCCTGCGGAGTGGTCACCATCACCACGCCCGAAAGCGCGATCTGCTGCACGAGCGTGAGCTGCGCGTCCCCGGTGCCGGGGGGAAGATCGACCACCAGAACGTCGAGCTCGCCCCATTCACAATCATTCAGGAGCTGCTGCACGGCACCCATGACCATCGGGCCACGCCAGATGAGCGCCTTCTCCGGCGGAACCAGGAAACCCATCGAGATCAACTTGATGCCATCGCGCTCCAGCGGATGGATGCGCCGCTCGTCGGTGATCTTAGGGCGGTCGTGGATCCCGAACATGGTCGGGACGCTCGGCCCGTAGATGTCCGCGTCGAGGAGCCCGACTTTCTGACCCGACTTCGCGAGCGCAAGCGTGAGGTTGGCCGCGACGGTCGACTTGCCCACGCCGCCCTTCGCGCTGGCGACCGCGACGACGTGCTTCACGCCGGGGATTCCCTTGGGGCCGGCCTGGCCCTGCGGCGTGGCCGAGGGCGCTCCGGTCGAGTTGGTCTTGTCCCGCAT
>JAHHMJ010000066.1 GCA_018678395.1 Gemmatimonadota bacterium
GGATTGGTCGGCGTTTCGACGTGGACGAGTCGGGTTGCCGGCCGCATGGCCTTCGCGACGGCCTCCGGGTCCCGCGAGTCGACGAACGTGAACTCGATCCCCAGGCGCGACAGGACCCTCGTGAACATGCGGGTCGTGCCCCCGTAGGTGTTCTCCTCGCTGACGACGTGATCGCCGGAGGAGAGGGTCTTCAGGACCGCCTCGATCGCCGCGAGCCCGCTGGAGAAGGCGATCCCGTGCGGGCCGCCCTCGAGTGCGGCGAGGTTGCGCTCCAGCGCCTCCCGGGTCGGGTTGGCGACCCGCGCGTAGTCGTAGATGCCGCCCAGCGGCTCGGCGATCGCCGGCTGCACGTAGGTGGACGTCTGGAAGATCGGCGGCATGATCGCGCCGGTCGTGGGCTCGGGCGACTGCCCGCCGTGGATCGCGAGGGTGCCGAAGCCGGCGTCTGCCGGAGTGTCGTGGGCCATGGTGATCGGGAATCGGGGAAGCGGTTGGGGAAGGCGGAATCTACCCTCGTGAGCGCGTTGACGCCTCCCCTTGCAGGAGGCGAGATTCCGCCTTCGGACGGATCTTCTCCCGCGCTCCCCATCCGGCCATGCCCCTTCGACTTCCCCCCGACCTCATGGTCAGCGTGTCCGGCATACGCGGGCGCGTGGGCGATCCACTCACTCCGGAACTCGTCTGCGGAGCCGCCGCGGCGTTCGGCGCGTTCCTGCTTCGAGAGGGTGCCGAAGGACCGGTGGTCGTGGGCCGCGATTCGCGGACCTCGGGTCCGATGCTGCGTGCAGCGGCCGTCGCCGGCTTCCAGTCCGTGGGCCTCGACGTGGTGGACGTGGGGATCGTACCGACGCCGACGGTACTGATGGCGGTGCGGCATCACGGCGCGGCGGGAGGCGTGGCGGTCACCGCGAGCCACAACCCGGCCGAGTGGAACGCCCTCAAGCTGGTCACGGCCGAGGGGATGTTCCTCGATGCGGATGCGTCGCTTCGCTTCCGCACCTATCTGCGAGACGAGGACCCGCCCCGCGCTGCGTGGGATGCGCTCGGCACGCTGACGCGGGACGACGCGGCGATCGACCGGCACCTCGACGCGATCCTGGCCTTGCCGGTTCTCGACGTCGAGGCCGTGCGCTCGGCTCGGCTGTCCGTGGCGCTCGATTGCGTCCGTGGCGCCGGTGGACTCATCGTGCCGCGGCTTCTGGAGGCGCTCGGGTGCGAGGTCGCCGCGATCCACACCGAGGCCGATGGTCGCTTCCCTCGCGACCCGGAGCCGACGGCGGCCAGCCTCGCCGAACTCGGCGAACTCGTTCGGGAGAGCGGCGCCGTGGTGGGTCTCGCGGTCGATCCGGACGTGGACCGCCTGTCGCTCGTCGACGAATCGGGCGCGGCCGTCGGCGAGGACCTCACTCTGGCGCTGGCCGCCGACGTCGTTCTGCGCCGCCGGCCGGGGCCGGTCGTGACGAACCTCTCCACGTCCCGCGTGGTGGCCGACGTCGCCGCGGAGCACGACGTGTCGCTGGTGCGAGCGCCCGTCGGGGAGATCAACGTCGCGCGTCGCATGCAGGCCGAGAACGCCGTCGTCGGCGGGGAAGGGAACGGAGGCGTGATCCTCCCGATGCTCCACCACACCCGCGACGCGCCGGTTGCGGTGGCTTTGATATTGCAGCACCTCGTCGATGTCGGGAGCGCCCTGTCGGGCGCGGTGGGGCGGTGGCCGTCGTACAGCATCGTGAAGCGAAAGGTGGACTTCGATCGCTCGGCACTGGAGGCCGCGTATCGCGCTCTTGCTGAAGATCTCGATGCCGACGCCGACGATCATACCGACGGACTGCGTCTCGCGTGGCACGATCGGCGCGCGTGGCTGCACGTCCGGCCTTCAGGTACCGAGCCGGTCGTCCGGTTGATCGCCGAGGCGCCCGAGATGGACGCGGCGCAGGCCCTCGTCGACCGAGCTGCCGATATTCTGGATGGAGTAGCGTGAGGCGACCGCCACATCCGGCCCCCGGCGAGTCGCCGAAGGAGCCGTAGACAGCGGCCGATGTGACTTTCGGCGCAGCCGTCTTGGTCAAGGAATCGAGGGCTTCGCGGAATTGGATCCACCCAAGGACAACGCATGTGCGGTATCGTCGCATATCTCGGGCACCGTGAGGCCGCCCCCATCCTCCTCGAGGGCCTTCGGCGGCTCGAGTATCGCGGATACGACTCCGCGGGCATCAGCGTCATGTCGGACGAGGGGGTCCTGGAGACGATCAAGCGTCCCGGGAAACTCGCCGAGCTCGAGGCCGCCATCGCGGACTCGATGCCGCGGGGGCGGGTCGGCATCGCGCACACACGGTGGGCCACCCATGGGGCACCGACCCAGGCGAATGCCCATCCCCACACGAGTGCGCACGGCGACATCACGCTGATCCACAACGGGATCATCGAGAACGCGGGCACGCTGAAGAAGAAGCTGCAGGAAGAGGGCTACTGCTTCAGTTCGGAGACCGACACCGAGGTCGTCGTTCATCTCATCGACCACCTATGGGGCGAGGGCGCGCCCATGGAGGACGCGGTCGCGGCCGCGCTCGCACAGGTCCAGGGCGCCTACGGCATCGCGGTGGTCTCGACGCGGGACCCCTACAAGATCGTCGTGGCGCGGAACGGCAGTCCGCTCCTCCTTGGCATCGGCGCCCAGGGTGAGTTGATGGCGGGGTCCGACGTGGCAGCCGTCGTCGGCGTGACCCGGGACGTGGTCTACCTCGACGACGGCGACGTCGGGGTGCTCGACCGGACCGCCTATCGGACGTTCCATCTCGAGCGCGGATCGGTCCGCCGGACCGTCCATCAGGTGACCTGGGACCTCGAGGCCATCGAGAAGGGCGGCTTCGAGCACTTCATGCTCAAGGAGATCCACGAACAGCCCCAGTCCCTGCGCGACGTGATGCGGGGCCGGCTCATCGCGGACGAGGGCATCGCCCGCCTCGGCGGCATCACCCTCTCGGACGCCGACCTCGACGAGGTCGAGCGCATCACGATCATGGCGTGTGGGACCTCCTGGCATGCCGGCCTGCTCGGCGAGTACCTCCTCGAGGAGCTCGCCCGCATCCCCGTCGACGTCCAGTACGCCTCGGAGTTTCGCTACAAGAACCCCGTGATCGAGCCCAACACCCTGGTGCTGGCGATCAGTCAGTCGGGCGAGACCGCCGACACCCTCGCCGCACTGCGCGAGGCGAAACGGCGCGGAGCCACGACCATGGGGATCGTGAACGTGGTGGGCAGCTCGATCGCCCGGGAGACCGACTTCGGGATGTACCTCCACGCGGGCCCCGAGATCGGGGTGGCCTCCACGAAGGCCTTCACCAGTCAGATCGCGGCGCTCGTCCTGTTCGCCCTCTACCTGGGGCGTCGGCGCGCCATGTCGGTGCTCGAGGGTCGCACCCTCGTCGAGGCGCTGGAGCGGCTGCCCGGCCAGGTCGAGACGATTCTGGAGCAAAGCGACGAGATCTACGCGCTGGCCGAGAAGTTCGCGGATGCGCGCAACTTCCTCTATCTCGGCCGGGGGTACCAGTTCCCGGTGGCTCTGGAAGGCGCGCTGAAGCTCAAGGAGGTCAGCTACATCCACGCGGAGGGATACCCGGCCGCCGAGATGAAGCACGGCCCGATCGCGCTGATCGACGACGACATGCCGGTGGTGGTGCTCGCGCCCCGCGATCCCGTGTACGGCAAGGTCGTGTCCAACATCGAAGAGGTGAAGGCTCGGCAAGGGCGGGTGATCGCGGTCGTCAGCGACGACGCGCCCGAGCTCGACGGAAAGGTCGATCACCTCATTCGCGTGCCGCAGACGGTACCGGCCCTCCTCCCCGTGCTCACCACCATTCCGCTGCAGCTCCTCGCCTATCAGGCTGCCCTTCTCCGCGGCTGCGACGTCGACCAGCCGAGGAACCTGGCCAAGTCCGTCACGGTGGAGTAGCGATGCGGGTGGTCCTGCAGCGGGTCACGCGGGCCGAGGTGAGGATCGAAGGGGCGGTGGTCGGCGCGATCGGTCGCGGATTCCTCCTTCTCGTCGGCTTCACCGACGGTGACGACGAGTCCGATTCGGCCTGGATGGCCGGCAAGATCGTGTCGCTGCGCGTCTTCCCGGACGACGACGGCCGCATGAACCGCGACCTCGACGACGTCGACGGCGGGGTACTCGTGGTCAGCCAGTTCACGCTCTACGGCGACGTTCGCAAGGGGCGTCGACCCTCGTTCGTTCACGCGGCCGCTCCGGACCGAGCCCGCGCGGCGTACGACCGCTTCGTGCAACAGCTGCGCGACCGCGTGAACGGCGCGGTCGAGACCGGTCGTTTCGGAGCGTCGATGGAGGTCGACCTCGTCAACGACGGGCCCGTCACGCTGGTGCTGGAGCGATGACCCGGCCGCGACTCGTCCTCGCCTCCGCTTCACCCCGCCGCAGCGAACTCCTCTCCCGTCTCGGGCTGGAGCATACGGTCGATCCCGCGCACATCGACGAGACGGCGTTGCCGGAGGAGGCTCCCCGGCCTCACGTCGTCCGTCTGTCCGAGGCCAAGGCTCGTGCGGTCGCCCGTCGGCACCCCGATGCCCTGGTGCTCGCCGGTGACACCGTGGTCGTCGACCGCCGCCGCATTCTCGGGAAGCCCTCCTCCGAAGACGAAGCCGTCGCCATGCTGATGGCGCTTTCGGGTCGCACCCACGCCGTGGTCTCCGGACTGGCCCTGGCGCTTCCCGACAGCGCGGGAGGGCGCGTCGTTTCGCGCGCCGATCGGGCGGACGTCACCTTCCAGCTCTTCGACGAGTCGGTGGCCCGGGCCTACGTGGCCACGGGCGAGCCGATGGACAAGGCCGGCGCATACGGAATCCAGGGGCTCGGCGGCGCGTTGGTGAAGGCCGTCGACGGCGACTACACTACCGTGGTCGGGCTCAGCATTTCGGGGCTGGTCGAGCTTCTCCGGCAGGCCGGATGGAGATACCGCTTCGGGGCGCTCGTGCCGAGGGAGACGCCTACCGACCCGGAGTGAGGGATGCCCAGACGAGCCGTCGCAGCGATCGACCAGGGGACCACCGGATCGACGGTCCTCGTGGTGGGAGACGACGGCCGCGTGCTGGCCCGCGCCTACTCCGAGTTCACGCAGCACTTCCCCCGTCCCGGGTGGGTGGAGCACGACGCCGAGGAGATCTGGTCGGTGACCCGCTCGGTGCTCGAACGCGCACGGGCCGGGGCGAAGGCGGCCGATGCCCGCATCGAGGCGATCGGGATCACGAATCAGCGCGAGACCATCGTCGTCTGGGATCGCGCGACCCTGGCGCCCGTGCACCGCGCGATCGTCTGGCAGGATCGCAGAACCACCGATCTCTGCCGCGACCTGCGGGAGGCGGGCCACGAGGACGAGGTCCGGCGGCGGACGGGCCTGGTCCTGGATCCGTACTTCAGCGCCACCAAGCTCATGTGGCTGTTCGAACAGCACCCGGAGCTGCGTCGTCGCGCGGAGGCGGGGGACCTGGCGTGCGGCACGATCGACAGCTGGCTGATCGCTCGGCTCACGCGGGGTGAGGTGCACGCCACCGACCCCACCAACGCCTCGCGAACGCTTCTCTACGACCTGGGGGAACAGGATTGGGCGGACCCCCTCCTCGGCCTCTTCGGGGTGCCGCGGCCCCTCCTGCCCGAGGTGCGACGCAGCTCGGGGGACTTCGGCGTCGCGGCGGGGCAGGCGGCGGGGATCGAGGTGCCGATTCTCGGTGTGGCCGGAGACCAGCAGGCGGCGCTGTTCGGTCAGGGCTGCTGGCGTCCCGGTCTGGCCAAGAACACCTACGGGACGGGCGCCTTCCTGCTGATGCACACGGGCGATCGACCGGTCCCGTCGGAGCACGGACTCCTCACGACGGCCGCGGTCGCCGAGGACGGTGGCGTGGCCTATGCGCTCGAGGGCTCCGTGTTCATCGCGGGAGCGGCCCTCCAGTGGTTGAGGGACGGGCTGGGGCTGCTGGAGAAGGCGAGCGACTCCGAGCAGCTCGCCGCGTCGCTGGACGACAACGACGGCGTGTACCTCGTGCCCGCCTTCGTCGGCCTGGGGGCCCCGCACTGGGATCCGAACGCGCGCGGCACCGTCGTCGGGCTGACGCGCGGTTCGACCCGTGCCCACCTCGCCCGCGCCGCGCTCGAGGCGATGGCCTATGCGACCCACGAGGTTCTCCAGGCGATGGTCGCGGACTCCAGCGTGCCCCTCACCGAGCTGCGGGTGGACGGCGGCGCCTCGGCCAACGACTGGCTCATGGGATTCCAGGCCGGCGTTCTGGGCGTGCCCGTGCTGCGTCCGCCCATCGTCGAGACCACGGGTCTGGGCGCGGCGGCGCTCGCGGGCCTCGGCAGCGGTGTGTGGGCCGACGCGCAGGCTTTCCGGGAGGCCCTCGGGAGCCCCACGCGCTTCGAGCCCACCATCGACGAAGCGTCGCGGGAGCGCTGGATGGCGGGGTGGGCGCGGGCGGTACGGGCGGCCCGGGCCTGGTCCTCCGAAGGCTAGACCGGGGGCGCGCCCGGGAGGCCGGGCCGGGCGACCCTCGGTTTCGCCGGGGTCCACCCAAGGGAAAACCGGGTGGTTGCGGGGAAAACCCCGACTTCCGAACCGGAACCTTCCCGCCTTGCGCGGGCTTCAAGGGATTAGGACATTTCGGGTCGAGTCCGGCCGCATCCGACGGCATCTTCCCGAGGTCCCTCCCGGCCGGACGACCTCGCCAACCGAACAGGTGACGACCGATGAAGCAGAACGGCCGTTTCATGGTGGGGCTCGTGGGCGTGGCCGCCGTGGTGACCTACCTCGTCTGGACCGGGGTCAGCGACACCATGGTGTACTACATGACTCCCGCGGAGCTCATCCAGAAGATCGACGACGATCCCACGTTCCGTGACGTGGGTGTGAAAGTGAGCGGGCGTCTCGTAGTGGACAGCCACGAGCAGACCCCCGGCACCATCGAGCATCACTTCGTCGTTCACGATCTGGACGATGAGGGCATCACCTTTCCGGTCGTCTATCGGAACCCTCTCCCGGACACGTTCACCGACTCGCCCGAGATGGTGGTCGACGTCGTGCTCGAGGGCCGCTTCAACGAGGCGGGCGTGTTCGAGGCGACCACCGTCCTGACGAAGTGCGGTAGCCGGTACGAAGCCAGTCCCGAGGAGTTGCGAACGTGAATGTACTCGGAGAGCTCGCGCTGTGGATCGCCCTTCCGGTCTCCCTCTGGGGCATGGTCCTCGGGTTCTCGGGAGGACGCAAACAGCGTGGTGATCTGACGCTTTCGGCCGAGCGGAGCGTCTACGCGGTCTTCTTTCTGACGATCGTCGCCAGCCTGGGTGTCGTCGACACGTTCCTCAACGACCGCTTCGAGTACTGGTACGTCGCCAACTACTCGAGCATCAGCCTCCCGACCTTCTACAAGGTCTCGGGTCTGTGGGCGGGCCAGCGCGGTTCGCTGCTCTTCTGGCTTCTGCTGCTGTCCCTCTTCTCGACCATCGCCGTGTGGTCGAACCGTCGGAAGAACCGGGAGTTCATGCCCTACGTGGCGGGGACTCTCCTGACGATCACCTCGTTCTTCCTGGTGGTCCTGCTCTTCGCCGACGTGAATCCCTTCGAGAAGCTGGGCTTCACGCCAGCCGACGGAGCGGGTCTGAATCCACAGTTGCAGAACTACTGGATGACGATCCATCCGCCCACGCTGTACCTGGGCTTCACCGCCTTCACGATTCCGTTCGCCTTCGCGATCGCCGCTCTGCTCAACGGGCGACTCGATTCGCGGTGGATCGTGCTGACGCGCAAGTGGACGCTGCTCTCGTGGTTCTTCCTCGCCAACGGCATCATCTTCGGGATGCGGTGGGCGTACGAAGAGCTGGGATGGGGTGGCTACTGGTTCTGGGATCCCGTCGAGAACGCTTCGCTTCTGCCCTGGCTGACCGCGACGGCGTTCCTGCACAGCATCATGATCCAGGAAAACCGGGGGATGCTGAAGATCTGGAACATGGGGCTGGTGATCCTCACCTTCCTGCTCACGATCTTCGCGACCTTCCTGACGCGGTCCGGTCTGATCGAGTCGGTTCACACCTTCGCCACCGAGTTGAAGATCGCGTTCATCTTCCTCGGCTTCATGGCGACGATCCTGATGGTCGGATTGGTGCTGGTCCTCTACCGCCTGCCGAGTCTCAAGAGCGAGAACCAGATCGAGTCGTTCGTGAGTCGTGAGGCGGCGTTCGTCTTCAACAACCTGATCCTGCTCGGCGCCACGTTCGCCGTGCTCTGGGGCACGTTGTTGCCTCTGATCAGCGAAGGATTCACCGGTCAGGAGATCGCGGTGGGTCCGCCCTTCTTCAACCGCGTCAATCTGCCGATCGGGCTCGCGCTGCTCGCCCTCATGGGGATCGGCCCCGTGATCGCGTGGCGGCGTGCCTCGAAGCGCAACCTGAAGAAGAACTTCTTCTGGCCGCTCGGGATCGGCGTACTCACGGCGGCCGCCCTCTGGGTCGCGGGTGCGCGACACGGAATGGCCCTGCTCACCTTCGGGATCTCCGCCTTCGTCATGACGATCATCGTCGTGGAGTTCTGGAAGGGCACCCGGGCGCGGGCACGCATCGAGGGCGAGGGTGTGGTCAAGGCGTTCTATCACCTCATCGCCCGCAACCGCCGGCGCTGGGGTGGCTACATCGTCCACGTCGGCGTGGTGTTGATCTTCACCGCCTTCGCGGCGGCGCCGTGGTACGGCGAGTTCCTTCAGACGCTGGAGCCCGGCGAGACGATGGTCGCCGAGTCACCGCTCGGCCACACCTACGAGATGACGTACGAGGGCATGTCGACGAATGTGCGCGACCCGGACAAGAACCTGCAGTGGCAGGCCGTGGCCCTGGTCAGCGTGCGTCGCGACGGTGAGCCGCTCGGTACGTTC
>JAHHMJ010000229.1 GCA_018678395.1 Gemmatimonadota bacterium
CCGGTGGCGGCGATTCGGCTCGCCGCGCAGGTTGCCGCATGAACTGGATCGACGCGCAGGGTCGCGCACAGGCGGCCCACGATTGGTCGCCCCCGCCCGGGACGCTGCGGATCACCACCCTCGAAGCGCACACCGAGGGGGAGCCGCTGCGGGTGATCTTCGCGGGTGTCCCCGAGCCGGGGGCCGAGGGTCGGCCCGTGGCCGGGAGGCGACTGGCCGCGATTCGCGACCTCGAGCCTCAGAGGCGCGCCCTGATGTGGGAGCCCCGGGGCCACGCCGACATGTACGGGGCCCTCCTCCTGCCCCCCGAGCGCCCCGATTCCGCCGCCGCCGTACTGTTCCTGCACAACGAGGGGTGGAGCACCATGTGCGGACACGGGATCCTGGCTCTCGGTCGAGTGCTCGTCGAGACGGGTCTGGTCGAGGCATCCGCTCCGGAGAGCCGCTTCAACCTGGACACACCGGCGGGCCCGGTGCGCGTCGTGGCCCGGGTCGGCGAGGACGGCCGGGTCGGTGCCGTCCGCTTCGAGAACGTCGCGTCGTGGGTGCAGGCGCTCGATCGGGAGGTGAGCCTGCCCGACTGGGGCACCGTCCGCTACGATCTCGCCTTCGGCGGCGCCTTTTACGCGTTCGTAGACGCACCGTCGCTCGGCCTCGACCTTCATCCCGAGTCCACTCCGCAGCTCGTACGGGCCGCACGGGCGATCAAGACCGCCGCGGCCGCCGCGGTGCCTCCGGCGCATCCGGACGACCCGTCCCTCTCGTTCCTCTACGGCGTGATCTTCACCGGCCCGCCGGACGATCCAAAGCACCACAGCCGCCACGTCTGTGTCTTCGCCGACGGCGAGGTGGACCGCAGCCCCACGGGAACCGGAGTCAGCGCGCGGGCCGCGATCCTGCACGCCCGCGGTTCCATGCACATTGGCGACGAGCACGTCATCGAGAGCATCGTCGGAGGACGCTTCACGGTACGGATCATCGGCACGGGAGGAGACGCGTCGGCCCGCCCCCACGTGATTCCGGAGGTGGAAGGGCGCGTGGCGATCGTCGGCCGTGCAGAGTGGTTCATCGAGCCGGACGACCCCTTCCCGGCGGGCTTTCTGGTCCGCTGAGCCAGCGATCCCTAGTCGCCGGCCGCCTGGACCAGAGCCAGCGTCTCCCCTTCCGAGCGGGCCACCACGGCCGCAGCCGTCAAGTCTCCCGTCACGTTCAGCGCCGTGCGACACATGTCGAGGATGCGGTCCACCCCGAGAATGAGCGCGATACCGGCCGCCGGGTCCACGGTGGGTGGCAGGGCCTGCTGCAGCACCACGATCAGGATGATGATACCGGCCGACGGCACGCCGGCCGCGCCGATGGACGCGAGCGTCGCCGTCAGCACGATCGTGAACTGGGCAGCGAGGGTGAGGTCACCGACGAGCACGGTCGCAATGAACATCGTCGCGACGGCCTGATAGAGGGCCGTCCCGTCCATGTTGATCGTCGCGCCGAGCGGGAGCACGAAGCTCGACACCTCGTTGCTGATCCCCACCTCCTCTTCCGCGGTCTCGATCGTGAGCGGAAGCGTGGCGTTCGAACTCGAGGTCGAGAAGGCGACGAGCTGAACCGCCCGGATCTTCTTGAGGAAGTCGAGAGGCTTCACGCCCGCGAGAAACCGGAGTGCCGCGCCGTACGTGATGATCAGGTGCAGCAGCAGTCCGGCGACCACGACGAGGCTGTAGACGAGAAGCCCACCCAGCACTTCCGCTCCGAACTCCGCGATCACGGCGGCGATCAGCGCGAACACGGCATACGGTGCGAGCGCCATGATCCAGTGGATCATCACCATGGCGGCTTCGTTCACGCCATCGAAGAACCGGAGGACCGGATCTCGCGTCTCTTTCGGCACACTCGAGAGCGCAGCCCCGAAGAAGATCGAGAAGAAGAGGATCGGGAGCATCTCGAAGTTGGCCAGGGCCTCCACGATGTTTCGAGGGATGATGCCGCGAAGCACCTCGACGAGCCCCGGCGCCTGCTCTGCCATCGCTACCCGGCTCTGGCCCTCCGCCAGGTACTGACCCCGGAGTCCCTCGAGCGCCTCGGCGCTCATGCCCGCATCGCCGCGCAGGAAGATGTTCGACAGCACGAGCCCGATCGAGACCGCGATGGCCGTGGTCACGAGGTAGTAGACGACGGTCTTGCCACCGATGCGGCCGACCTTCGTGATGTCCCCGAGGCTCGCCGTGCCGACGACCAGGCTCGCGACGACCAGAGGGATGACGACCATCGTGATGAGGTCGATCCACGCGTCGCCGAACTGACCGATCGCCACGAAGAACGCGACGAGCGATCCGATGTCGAGCAGATTCGCAACGAGCCCGGCGGCGACGCCCACGATCAGGGCGATCATGATCTTGGTGTAGAGTTGCATGCGGACTCGTCTGGACATGGGCTGGAGGGAGACCGGCGCACCTTCGCGAACGTGACAATGTAAGGTCGCGGGCTTCGTGCTGCCCATGGGGGCCGCTACTGGGCGCGATCCTCATCGAGCCGAAGGTGGGAGCCGCGCTCACGGTGGACTGGACCGGACGGGCCCCACATCCCATCGTGGGGTCCGACCTTCCCCTCCGAAACGGAGTCGCCCGATGCGTCCTCTCCGCTGGCTTCCCGCCCTGACCCTCTCGGTCCTCTTCGCCGCACCCGCC
>JAHHMJ010000264.1 GCA_018678395.1 Gemmatimonadota bacterium
GTGCGGCGTTGGGCCCGCCGGGCTGGTCCTCTTCGACCGCGAAGGCGCGTCCCAGCATCGGCTCGACCTTCAGGACCCGAGAGAACATCCCGTGGGTGACGACGGCGCCGGCGATCGCCTGCGGGTCTCCGCGCCCCGTGAGCGTCGGGTTGAATCCGCCCCACACCGCCCCGGCCTCGATCCCCGGTGTCATCTCCACCGCGTCGAGGAAGTTGGCGTACGACAGCCACTCGTCCTGCGGTCCCCCCCGCTCGCGCACATCGGACCAGAGCACGGCGAGCTGGTCGGGCGCGGGGAACGGGAGCGGTCGGAGCAGAACATGGTCGACCACCGAGAAGACGGCGGTGGCGGCCCCGATGCCAAGGGCGAGCGTGAGGGTCACCAGCGCCGTGAACCCGGGATTCCTCCGCCACTGGCGAAACGCGAAGCCCGCATCGAGTCGCACGCCGTCCCATGCATGCCGGCGGGTATCGGCTCTGCGCCGCAGTCGGACCTCCTTCCGCATTCCCATCCGCACCCCCTCCACGTCTCCGAATCGTCGCAATGCTTCTCTCTCCGCCTCGGCCCGCGATCGCCCCGACCGCACGAGGGCCTCGATCCGCCGCTCCAGGTGGAAGCGGATCTCGGAGTCGACCTCACGGTCGGCGTCTTCGGGCCCGAGCGGCCCCTGCCACTGGCTCACCGCCCGCCGTCCTCACCCCCCACCGAACCCACCGACGGGTCGACCCCGAGGGCCTGACCCACCGCCCGGGCGTACCGTGCCCAGTCGGCGGTCGCGCGATCGAGCCGCGCCCGCCCCGACGTGGTGAGCGAGTAGAACTTCGCCCGGCGGTTGTTCTCCGAGAGCCCCCATTCGCCCTCGATCCAGCGCTTTCTCTGCAGGCGGTGCAGCGCGGGATAGAGCGTTCCCTCTTCGAGCGCGAGGGTCCCGTCGGTGACGGCGTCGATCCACTCCGCGACGGCGTACCCGTGCCGCGGACCGTGCTCGAGCGCCCGGAGAACGAGCACGTCGACGGTGCCCTTGATCAGGTTCATCGAGTCGGTCATGGACGGCGATTCCGAGTACGAGAGCGAGGACCTGTCGAGCCTCCCCTCGTATACCGAGGGGTAACCCAGGGTCGCACCGCTCCCCTCGGATTGCAAGGGGACCGGCCTCAGAGGTCGGGACTCCTCTCCCCCGGCGCCCACAGCCACGCCGCCCCGCGTACTCCACTGCTATCGCCGTGGCGATTGCGCACGACCCGCACCGCCGGGGCGTCCGAGAAGACGTGTGGCCGTAGGGCCTCGGCGACGCGCTCGGCCAGCCCGGGCACGTTGGACACACCTCCGCCGAAGACCACGACCTCCGGATCGACGATGTCGACCACGACCGCGAGCGCGCGACCGAGTCGGTCGACGTACCGGTCGAGGGTGGCGACGCAGGCGACGTCTCCCTCCTGCGCGCTCCGCGCGATCTCGGCAGCGTCGAGCGCACGGCCCGTGGACCGCTCGTGGTCGGCCGCCATGGCCGGACCCGACAACCACGTCTCGACACACCCCCGTCGCCCGCACCAGCACGACGGTCCCGGGAACTCGCCCCGAGCCGCGACCGGCAGCGGCATATGACCCCACTCTCCCGCGATGCCGCCCGCGCCGTCCACCACCCGACCGTCGACGACCACCCCGCCCCCGACCCCGGTGCCCAGAATCACCCCGAACACCGGATCGGCGCCCACCGCCGCTCCGTCCGCCGCCTCGGAGAGCGCGAAGCAGTTGGCGTCGTTCGAGACCCGCACCGGCCGGTCGAGGCGCGCCGCCAGATCTCGATCGAGCGGGTGGCCCTCCAGCCAGGTCGAGTTCGCGTTGCGCACGAGTCCGGTGATGGGGGACAGCGAGCCCGGGATCCCCACCCCGACCGTGCAGAGCCGGGCCGCACGTGCGTCGAGTTCGGCCACCAGTCCGACGATGACGTCCAGAGTCCCCTCGTACGAGCGGGCGCTGGCGACGCGGACCCGGTGCTCGGAACCGTCCTCCCCCAAGAGGAGGCCTTCGGTCTTGGTCCCACCGAGGTCGATGCCGATGCGCATGGGGTCTCCGTCTCCGGGTTCGATCCCGCACCATCCGAAGGCGGCGGGCCGAGAGCAAGTCCCCGGCCGCACCCACGCGCGGGTCGTGGGTAGCGTCATCCCCCCAATCCCTCCGAGGCCCCGATGCACCCGCGCTTCATCACGCCCGACCCGACCGCACCCGGCGAGGAGTCCGTCTGGGACTACCCTCGTCCCCCGCGACTCGAACGCGTCCTCGCGCGGGTCGTCGTCGAGTTCGGCGGCAGGATCGTCGTCGACACCGAGGCGGCCTGGCGTGTGCTCGAGACGAGCCACCCACCCTCCTACTACCTGCCACCGGCCGACATCGACACGTCACTGCTCGAACCCGCCGGTCGCGGGTCGATCTGCGAGTGGAAGGGCGCCGCCCGCTACTGGACGGTCGCCGTGGGCGATCGGCGTGCCGAGCGAGTCGGCTGGAGCTATCCGGACCCGACGGTCGACTTCCGGGCGATTCGCGACCACCTCGCCTTCTACGCCGGCCCGATGGACCGATGCACGGTCGCCGGCGAGGTGGTGACTCCCCAGCCCGGAGGCTTCTACGGCGGCTGGATCACGAGTCGCATCAAGGGACCGTTCAAGGGCGGCCCCGGCACGATGGGGTGGTGAGCCGGTGCGCACGCTCCTGCTGATCCTGGGCGACCAGCTCGACGACGGCGCCGACGCACTCGAGGCGCTCGATCCAGAGCGGGACGCGGTCTGGATGGCCGAGGTCGACCACGAGATCACGGCGGTGCCGTCGCACAAACGCCGTATCGCCCTCTTCCTGGCTGCCATGCGGCACTTCCGGGATCGCCTGGGTGAGCGGGGCCTGAGCGTCCACTACCACGCCCTCGGACCCGACCCGGCCGACGATCGCGGGCCCGACTTCGCGACGGTTCTCGCCACCGACCTCGAGCGACTGGCTCCGGCCGAGATCGTGGTGACCCACCCCGGCGACCATCGCGTGCTCGAGAGCCTCCGTCGGGTCGCGGGGGAGGCCGAGATCCCGATCACCGTGGCGCCGGATCGCCACTTCCTCTGCGAACTCGACGCGTTCGACGGCTGGATCGAGGGCCGCAAGCGCATCCTTCTCGAGGACTTCTATCGCTGGATGCGAAAGCGGCTCGGGGTGTTGATCGACGAGCACGGGAAGCCGGAGGGCGGACGCTGGAACTACGACGCCGACAACCGCGAGTCCTTCGGCGTGGACGGCCCGGGCGATCTCCCGCGCCCGCCCCGGTTCGAGCCCGACGCCACGACGCGGGAGGTGCTGGATCTGGTGGGGCGGCGGTGGCGCGATCACCCGGGAGACCTCGAGGGATTCGCCGAAGCGGTCACGCCCGAGCAGGCGCAGCAGGCCCTCGAGCATTTCGTGCGCGATCGACTCCCCCGCTTCGGCACCTATCAGGACGCCCTGTGGACGGGCGAGCACGAGCTCTTCCACTCGCGACTGTCAGCGGCCCTGAATCTGAAGCTCCTCGACCCCCGGGCGTGCATCGGGGCCGCGATCGACGCGTGGGCCGACGGGCACGCGCCGCTGAACGCGGTCGAGGGCTTCGTGCGGCAGATCCTCGGGTGGAGGGAGTACGTCCGCGGTATCTACTGGCACTACATGCCCGACTACGCCGACGGCAACGCACTCGACTGCTCGGATCGAGACGTCCCCTCGTTCTTCTGGGATGGCGACACCGACATGGCCTGCGTGGCCGACGCCATGGAGGGGGTCGTGCGCCTGGGATACGCGCACCACATCCAGCGCCTCATGGTGCTCGGACTGTTCGCTCAGCTCGCCGGCGTGCATCCGTACCGCTTCCACCTCTGGCACATGGCCCTCTACCTCGACGCCGTCGATTGGGTCTCGCTGCCGAACACCCTCGGCATGAGCCAGTTCGGCGACGGCGGCATCGTCGGCACCAAGCCCTACTGCGCGTCCGGGAAATACCTCCGCCGACAGGGTGCGCCGTGCGACGGCTGTCGATACGATCCAGACGTGGCCACCGGAGCGGACGCGTGCCCGTTCACGACGCTGTACTGGGACTTCCTCATGCGCCATCGGGATCGTCTCGAAGAGATCCCGCGCATGGGCTTCCAGCTCCGCAACGTGGACCGCAAGAGCGAAGACGAGCGCTCCGCGCTCCGCGACCACGCGGCGTCCCTGCTCGACACGCTGGACGGCGGGGGGCGCCTCTGATCAAGCACCAGCCCACGGAGATTCCGACGATGCGAAGCACTCCCATCCTCGCCCTGGCCGCGGCCCTCTGCTGCGCACCCTTCGGCGCGACGCCGCTCTCCGGCCAGGAGTCCGTCCCCACGCGGGTCGTGGTCCGGGCGGTCTCGAACGACGCCAAGATCATCGGGTCGGGGGTCGGAGGGGCCCGGGTCATGATCCGCGACGCGGTGACGGGACAGATCCTCGCGTCGGGCGTGCAGTCCGGGAGCACCGGTGATACCGGCGCCATCATGGGCGAGCGCGCCCGGGGCGCACCGGTGTTCGACTCGGAGGGAGCCGGAGCCTTCGAGGCGACGCTCGATCTGACGGCGCCCACGCAGGTCGTCATCGAGGCCGAGGGTCCGCTCGGCGCCGAACATGCGCTCCAGCGCGCCAGCACCACGCTGCTGCTCGTCCCCGGGCACGACGTCGTGGGGAATGGGGTCGTGCTCACGCTGCACGGCTTCACCGTGGAGGTGGTCGACGCTCCCGCATCCGGCCGACCCGGCCACGCCCTCGATCTCGTCGCCCGCGTCACCATGCTGTGCGGCTGCCCGACCGAGCCCGGCGGCATGTGGGACGCCGATCGCTACAGCCTCGAGGTGGCCCTCGTCCAGGGCGAGCGGGTGGTCGCGACGGCCCCGTTGACGTGGTCGGGCGAGCGGAGCGTCTACGACGGTTCGGTGGTCGTTCCCGACGGAACCCGCGCCGGGGACTACGCCCTTCGGATCGTCGCCGTCGACTCGGAGCGCGCGAACGCCGGTATGGTCCTGCATCCGGTCCGCGTGGGGGGCTGAGGGGCGCACTTCCGGCGCCTGGCCGATCCAACCGCATGCGACGGCCTCCGTCCCCGACCCGGGGGCGGGGGTCGTCTCGTGTCCGCGGCAGGCGTTGCCCGCGCCGGCGGGGCCATCGACCTTCCTGCCATGGATCTCTCCGTACCCGAGGTCGCCCTCTCCGAGCTGGCTGCCGCCTACTTCCAGGCAGTGATCACCTGGGGGCTGGCGGCGATGTGCGCGCTGCTCTACCGCCGCTATCGCAAGCCCCATTTCGTGGCGTGGGCCGCGGCGTGGAGCGTCTACGCGCTGCGAATGGGCGCGATCATCTCGTTCATGCACACCGAGGCCAGCGCCTGGCTCTTCTGGCACCAGGTTCTGACCGGCTGGACGGCCCTGGCGCTGCTGTGGGCGGCGCTGGTCTTCTGGAAACAGGCGGCGTGGAGTCCCTGGATGACCTCGCTGGCGCTCTTCCCGCTGGTGTGGTCGTACGTGGCGATCTACCGCCTCGACACCTTCTTCTGGGCCGCGGTGCCCGCGGTCGCGTTTCTGAGCCTGGCGACCGCCGCGACGGCGTGGGCCTTCCTGCGCTACCACCGCGAGACCGGCTCGGTCGCGGCCAAATGGGTCGCGGTCGCCGTGGCGCTCTGGGCGGTCCACCACCTCGATTACCCGTTCCTGCGCGCTCGTGGCGTCTGGAATCCCTGGGGCTACTACCTCGACGTAGCCTTCGAGCTCGCGCTCGGAGTGGGCATTCTCTTCCTCGTGCTGGAGGACCTCGACGAGGGACTCGGCGCCCTCTCCGCACTTTCTGCCGAGTTGCAGCCGCGCGACCGGAGCGACGATCTGCCCGACGCACTCATGGACCGGGCGCTGACGCTCCGGTCCGTGCGTGGAAGCGCGCTCTTTCTGGACGCCCTCGTCCCGGGCGCGGGGGTTCCCGCGGTGGCCGCGTCGGGGGAGTGCGCCCACTGGGTCGCGGAGTCGCCGCCACCCCGGGTACGGGAGGTGCTGGCCCGGGTGGTCGAGACCGGCGCACCCCAGGTAGGTGCCGCCGGCTCGGCCGGCGCCGCCAACAACGGCGGCCCCCGCGAGCCCACCTACCTGGCTGCTCTGCCGGTCATTCAGGCGGGCGAGGTGGCCGGCTCCCTGGTGGTGGTCGGTGAGGCGAGGGATCCCTTCACCGCGCTCGACACCCGATTCCTGGTCGCGCTCGGCCAGCAGGTCGGCGCGGCCCTGGAGAACGCGACGTTGAATCGCAGGCTCGAGGCGCGCACGAGCGAGCTCGAGCGGCTCCAGACGCGTATGGTCCACCGTCACGAAGAAGAGCGCGAGCGAATCTCGAGAGAGCTGCACGACGAAACGGCTCAGATCCTCGCCGCGGTCAACCTGCGCCTCGGGCTGCTCGCAGAGCAGGGCCCGAGCGAGGTGGCCGAGGGGCTCGACGAGGTGCGCTCGCTGGTGGGCGGGACGATCCGTTCGATCCGCGGCGTGACGCGCAACCTGAGGCCGGTGGCCCTCGACGACCTGGGCCTGCTCCCCGCCCTGCGGGCACTGGCCCGCGATCTCGCCGGCACCTCCGGGGCGATGACGATCGAGTTCGAAACCCCGCCCCGGCTCCCGGATCCGTCTGCGGACATCGAGCTCGCCCTCTACCGCGCGGTGCAGGAGGCGCTCGCCAATGCCGTGCGCCACGGGGGGGCCCGCTCCGCCCGGATCGGATTGCGTTACGACGACGAGGGGATCCACCTCACCGTCGACGACGACGGCGGCGGCGTTCCCGAGGACTTCCACATCGAGGGCAACAGCCGCCACTCCGGCCTCGCGGGCATTCGGGAACGCGTGACCGCCCTCGGGGGTCGTGTGCATGTCGCCCGCCGTCCCGAAGGCGGCACCCGCGTCGCCGTCTGGGTACCCTGGACCATCGAATCGTGAGCAACGAAGCTCCCTCCGCACCGCGCATCCGCGTCGTCGTCGCCGACGATCACGCCGTCGTGCGGGAAGGCATCCGTCACGTCCTGGAGCGCGCGCCGGGGCTCGAGGTGGTCGCGGAGGCTCGGGACGGAGAAGAGGCGCTCGCCGCCGTCGAGTCCGAAGATCCCGACGTCATCGTCCTCGACGTCTCCATGCCCGAGCTGACCGGCCTCGAGGTGACGCAGCGCCTGCGGCAGGAAGAACGGGGCTTGGGCATCCTCATCCTGAGCATGTACGACGACCCCGAATACGTTCTACAGGCAGTCCGGGCGGGTGCCGACGGCTACGTGCTCAAGGATGCCGGACCCGCCGAGCTGCGCGAGGCGGTCGAGGCGGTCCACGACGGCCGCGAGTACCTCAGCAGTCGGGTCACCCACCAGTTGTCGGTCGCGCTGAGGGCCGAACTGGAACAGGAGCAGCGGCGCTCCCGCCTCGACCAGCTCACCCCCCGGGAGCGCGAGGTGCTGACTCGGGTCGCGCGCGGCCGTACGGCCCGGGAGATCGCGGATGAATTCGGCATCAGCCACCGCACCATCGAGACGCATCGCGAGCGGGTCATGACGAAGCTACGCATCCGCACCATCGCCGGGCTCACACGCTTCGTCCTCGAAACCGGAATCGGCGACGAGAGTGGGGAGATTCCCGGCCCGGGGACTCCGTAGAAGTACCCAACCGAGGGCCGGTATTCTCCCGACTTACCCGTCCCGTCGGCCTGTTCTAGCCTAGACGTGCGTTCGCGGGCTCCATCCGTGTTCGTTCCCTCCACAGGCTACGCCGATGCGCACCGCCCTCCCCTTCGCCGCCGTCCTCTTCTGTCTCGTCGCGCCGCTGTCCGCCCAGGCGCCTCCGGCCGACCAGGATCCTCCTTCGGATACCACGGTCTACGCGATCGACCCCCTCCTGGTCACCGCAACGCGGGGCCCACGTCTCGTGTCGGAAACCCCCCGCCCGGTGTCGGTCCTCGGGCGCGTCGAGGTGCGCGAGCAGTCTCCCAACACGGTCTCGGACCTCTTCCGGCGCCTTCCGGGTCTCGACGTCACGGGAGTCGGTGTGAACCAGGCTCGGCCGGCGATCCGAGGCCAGCGCGGACAGCGCATCCTCCTGCTCCAGGACGGCATGCGCATGAACAACTCCCGACGTCAGCAGGACTTCGGCGAGTTGCCGGCCCTGGTCGACGTCTCGGGTGTGGACCGCGTCGAGATCGTGCGCGGCCCCGCCTCCGTACTGTACGGATCGGACGCCATCGGCGGCGTGATCAACATCATCACGCGTGAGCCCGAGGCCGACGGATTCCAGGGGCTCGTCTCGGCCCGATACGGTCAGGTCGAGAACCAGGGGAAGGGCGCCGCCCGCATCTTCGGCCGCCAGGGTCGCCTGACCGTCCAGGCCGGTGGCACGTGGCGCAGCGCCGATTCGTACGAGGCGCCTTCCGGGTCCTTCGGGTCAATCGAGCTCGACGAAGACGTCACGGTCCTGAACTCGGGCGTGTCGGATCGCAGCGGCGACCTGCGCCTGGGCTGGGATCTGGCCGAGAACGTCCACGCCTTCGGCAAGTTCGAGTACTACACCGCCGAGGATGCGGGTTTCGGCAGCGTCGCCCCCGCGGACTTCGCCCCGGGCGAGGCCGAGATCAACCTGCTGTACCCGGACCAGCGCTTCGCGAAGTTCACGGCCGGCTTCCGGGCCGACGAGATGGGCACCGCCCTCGCCGATCGCCTCGAGATCGTCGGCTACGGTCAGGACAACCAGCGTACCTTCGTCAACAACCTGGCCTTCAGCTTCGGAATCCCCAACGCACCCGAGGCCGGCCTCCGGATCGAAGGGGAGAACTTCACCGACATCCGCACCTACGGTTTCCGCGCCGAGGCACGGAAGCTCGCCGCATCGAGCCTCCTGCTGACGTACGGTGTCGATCTCTTCCGCGACCGGGCCGAAGGGACGGACTTCGAGACGCAGACCACCGTCGGCTTCGGCCCGCCGATGGTCGAGACCGACGACACCCCTTCGCTGCCCACGGCCACCTTCCTGAACGCAGGCACGTTCGTGCAGGGCGAGGTCGACGTCGGTGAACGCCTGACTCTGGTCGGCGGGGGGCGGTACACCTGGATCCGCGCGAAGACGTTCCGTACCGAGGGGCTCGACGCCGACCCACTGGAGTCGTCGGACGGTACTTTCGTCGCCGCCGTGAACGGGATCTACCGGGCCAGCGACGAGATCAGCGTGGTGGCCGCGGTCGGACGCGCCTTCCGTGCCCCGAACCTGATCGAGCGCTTCTTCGACGGGTCGGCGACCGGTGGGTATCAGGTGGCCAACCCCGAGCTCGAGCCCGAGACCAGCACCAACGTCGACCTCGGCCTGCGGTTCCGGACGGATCGTGTCGGCCTCGAGATCTTCGGCTTCCGCAACCAGATCCGCGACGGCATCCGCATCGCTGCGCTCGACGATCAGGTCGACGGCCAGGACGCCTTCCAGAACGTGAACGTCGAGCGGCTCCGCTATCAGGGCGTCGAGGTGTCCGGTGACGTCCGCTTCGGCAACGGACTCATGGTCCTCGGATCCTTCAGCACGCTGGACTCCGAAGACGTGGACGACCCGGAGAACCCGGTCGGTGACAGCTTCTCGTCGAAGACCACCGCCGCCCTCCGGTACGATTCGCCCTCGCGCCGCTTCTGGGCCCAGATCGACGGCCGCTGGCAGGGTGAGCAGCGCGAGGTCGACCTCGGCGACAACCCGCTGGGCGACATCCTCCCCGCCTTCGACGTCTACAACCTGCGCGGCGGCCTGCGCCTCTTCGAGACGGAGAGCACGCTGCACCGGTTGAACGTCGCGGTCACGAACCTGACCGACGCACTCTATGCCGAGGCCACCAACGCGTCGTTCTTCCGCCCCGAGCCGAAGCGCAACATCACCCTGTCGTACGAGGTGTCGTTCTGATGCCAGGGATGGTCCACTACATCCCGATCCTCACGACCTTCGTCGCGATCGCATTCGCTCCGGTCGTC
>JAHHMJ010000273.1 GCA_018678395.1 Gemmatimonadota bacterium
GGCGGGCCCTCACGGGGCGTTCAGGTGGCTTCAGCGGATCCCCGGCGGTGGGTGTGACCCGGGGGAGCTGGTGGGACGGTCGGCTTCGGTTCGTCGCCTCCGGTCACCTCGGCTTCGGCCCGCCGCCTCGACTGACCCCGTCCGTGGTTGGCTATCCCGCGTCCTGCGGGATCAGGAGGCGGATGGCGGCGGGGACGAGGCGGACGGAAATCGGCAGCCGCCCCACGGGCTCCCCGTCGATCTGGACCGGGACGGGCGCGTCGGATGTGAGGGTGACGGCGCTCGCCGTGCGGTGTTCGACGCCCCTCGCTCGGGTGAGTGAGGACGTCATCATGTGCCACCCGAGATGCAGCGCCCTCAGGCCTCCTGCGCCGTCGCTGCTCACGACGTCGAGGCGGCCGTCGAAGGGGCTCGCTTCGGGGTGGATCGACCCTCCGAAAGCGATCGTCCCGACGTTGGCGAGAAGTACGCTCGTCGCGGCCCGCGGCGCGATGTCGTCCGCCTCGACCCGGATGGGTGGCGACTCGTACCGCGCCAGTGATCCCAGTACCCCGGGTGCGTTCATGACGAGCCCGGCGGCGCCCATGTGGCCCGTCCGCGTCGCGTTGAGCGTCTCGATCACGACCGCGTCGACGCCGGCGCCGCACCAGAGGAGGAACGGACGTTTGGAGCCGTCGAGTTCCGCGATGCCCACGTCCACCGGTCGCCCGCGAACGTCGGGGAGCCGAGCGGCGAGCCGGTCCGGATCGGTGGTGAACCCGAACGCCCGAGTCGCGACGTTGGCGGTGCCCCCGGGAAGGAAGCCCAGGGCGGGCCTCGAGTCCGCCGAATCACCGCATGCCATCAGGCCGGTGAGCACCTCGTTGAGCGTTCCGTCGCCACCGATCGCCACGACGCGGTCGTAGCCGGGGCCGCGGGTGCGCGCCAGAGCCGTCGCATCCCCACGTCCGGTCGTCGCCACCAGCTCCACGGCGGAGCTTCGCTCGAGCGTCGCGCGCAGGCGTTCGGCGCGGGCGGCGCCTGCTCCCTTGCCCGCGACCGGATTGACGATGAGGAGGTACGACGACACGGTGGCTCCGCGGTTCGGGATCATGAATCGTAGGGTGGTGGGAACGGTCCGGCCACGGTCGAACGCGGTGCACCGTCGTCGAATCAGCCGCGAGCGCTCCAGATCATCCCCTCGGGATAGGGGAGGCGGAGCGGAGGTGCATCGCGTCGGTGGAAGAAGCGGACGCGATCGATCTCATCTGCATCGAATGCCGGCACGGCGTCCACGGTCGATGGGGCGATTCCGGTCCGCACTCCGTCGCCGGGGACGGAGTGGGGTGCCGCAGAGAAGACCGTGATCTGGTATTCGACTCGGTCGCCGTTCGGGTAGGCGTGCCGGAAGTCGGTCCCGCCCACGGCGCCGAGCAGTCGCCAACCCGAACCGTCGAAGCCCGTCTCTTCACGCAGCTCTCGGCGGGCCGCCTCGATCGGGCTCTCTCCGAGCTCGATCGCTCCGGCCGGGAGTCCCCAGTCTCCGGTCGCGCGATCGCGAACCATCAGGAGGCGGCCCCTGGCGTCGTGCGCGACCACGGCCACGCTGGGCACCATCAGCAGGCGGCTCCCGACGCGGGCACGCAGATCGCGGAGATACGATTCCGCGGGTGGCCCCGTGAGAGACCGCGAGAGACGAAGCGTGAGGTCGTCGTCGAACCGCGCGGTCCCACCCTCCGGAACGACGGCATCCCCATAGACCGCGCCGCGCCCGTCCGGGATGTAGCCGCGCCGCGCGTACAGGCGCTGGGCGCCGCCGTATCCCGGGTGAAGCCCCACCCGCAGGCCCACCCGGTCCGAGACGTCCGCGACCGCGGCCTCCGCCCGAGCCACGAGCGCGGTCCCGATGCCGAGGCGCCGGTACGGCGGCAGCACGTTGAGATCGACGATTTCGGGCGTGCCGTCCTCCCGGAAGACGGGATCGGTCGACTGCCAGACGACGGTCACGTAGCCCACGGGCGCTCCGTCGAGGTCGGCGATCCGAATCCAGCGCGAGCCCGCCTCCTGTGCCTCCAGATAGCGCTCGAACTGCACCCGCGGCTTGGACCAGCCGATGGCCGCGAAGGCGGCTTCGAGCCGCACGGGATCACGCGCGTTCAGCGGCCGGTAGGTGATGTCCGCGTTCAACGGATCTCGTCGCGGTGCCACCACCAGTGCAGCACCAGGGCCATCAGACTCCCGACGACGATCCCCTTCACGACCGCCGTTCCCAGCAGGCCCGGTTCGGTCGGGGGCAGCCCGCCGCGACCGCCGATCGCGACGACCAGCCCCCAGGAGACGATTCCCGAGACCGCCCCGACAGCGGCGAGTCGGAGCACCAGGGCGCCGCGACCGAGCGCCTTCCACGGAGCGAGCGAGTCATTCACGGGCACCCCCTTTCGCGACGTGGCGGATCGACGCCGAGATGTGATGGGCGGCGAGACGCCTCTGGAATCATCGTGTCCCGCGTCGATGGGCGCCACGGTGGTGCCCGGGCCGTCCGGTACGCCGCGTACGGGTTCGGCGGGCCCTCGCCTGCGGACCTACCGCCCGGCCACCACCTTCTGCACCGCGTCCACGATGTCCTCGGTCTGAACCAGAACGCGGTTCGCAGCCGGGCCCAGGGGGATGAAGCTGTCGACGGCACGGACCGAAGCCAGGGGGCGCCCGAACCCTCGCTCCGCCAGATGCGCCACGACGGCGTCGGCGATTCCTCCTCCGGTCGCCCGGGCCTCGTCGACAACGACCACGGCGCTCGCCCGCGCAGCCTCCCGGTCGAGCGCTTCGAAGGGCAGGGGGTTGAGCCAACGCAGGTCCAGAACGCGCGTCTCGATGCCGTGCTCCTCCCGCAGTCGCCGGGCCGCCTGGAGCGACATCCGCACGCCGTTGGCGTAGGTCACCAGCAGCACGTCGCCCTCGCCGTGCACACCGACCTCGCCGGGCAGGAGGATCTCCCCGGGCTCGGGGTAGTCCGTCAGCCAGCCGCCGTCGCCGTCTTCGTGGAGATCCTTCTCGTGGTAGAGGGCGATCGGCTCGAGGAACGCGACGACGCGGCCGCACGCACGGGCGAGCGCCATGCAGCCGCGCAGCATCTTCACGGCGTCGTTCCCCCGCGAGGGGGTCGCCAGGACGAGACCGGGGATGTCGCGGAGTCCTCCGATGCTGTTGTCGTTGTGGAAGTGACCCCCGAATCCCTTCTGGTAGGCCCACGATGCGATGCGCACCACCATCGGGTTCTGGAACTGCCCGTCGCTGAAGAAGGCGAGTGAGGACGCTTCGCCCCGGAGCTGATCGACGGCGTTGTGCACGTAGGCGAGGTACTGGATCTCCGGGACCGGCAGCAGACCGAGAAGCCCCGCGCCCTGGGCCAGCCCCAGGATGCTCGTCTCGTCCAGGTGCGTATCGATGACGCGAGTCATGCCGAAGCGCTTCTGCAGTCCGGCGGTGACGTAGTAGACGCCCCCCTTTCGAGCCACGTCCTCGCCGAAGACGAGGATCTCGGGCCGGGCGAGCATTTCGTCGGCGAGCGCCGCGCTCAGGTGGGCGGCGAGCGTCCGCTTGATCGGCGTCGTGACCTGCTCCGGCAGGTCCCCGTTCCAGAACTCCCGCCTGCGCTCGGGGTCGGGAATCCGGGCGGCATCGGCTTGGACGGCGGCCTCGTCGTACGGCGCCATCGTTTCGACGATCTCGGGCACGGTCTCGAGGTGTCGCCGGGTCTCCGCCTCCTCGCCGGCCGTCCGGACCCGTTCGCGGACCGCGTCGGCGAGCTCGCGCAACTCGTCGGGCGTGGCCGCGCCCGAGCGGATCAGCAGCCGTGCGTTGTCCAGCAGTGGGTCGGCGTCTTCGCCCTTGCGAATGTCCTCGCGGGATCGATAGGCGGTTTCGATGTCCGAGCCCGCGTGCCCCCAGAGGCGGACGGTCTTCAGCCGCAGGAAGACCGGCATGCGCAGCGATCGGCAGGTGTCCACCGCCTCTTCGATCACGCTCCACACACGGTCGAGCGAGCCCCTGGCCTCGAAATACCGCAGGTGGGGGAAGCTGCTGAAGGTGTCGCGGATCCAGCGGCGCGGAGTCTCGACGCTGATTCCCAGCCCGTTGTCTTCGCAGACGAACAGAATCGGCATGGGGTTGCCACGGCGGCTTCCGTAGCGGGCGGCCGAGATGCCCGTCAGCGCGGAGGCGTGGTTCGCCGAGGCGTCGCCGAAGGTACAGGCCACGATACTGTCGGTCGGCAGGGGCTGGGCGATACCCATGCGCCGCGCCCGTCCGAGCGCGAACGCCGCTCCCACGGCCTTCGGCAGGTGCGAGGCGATGGTGCTGGTCTGCGGCGGCACCCACAGCGCGCGACTCCCCCAGACCTTGTGGCGCCCCCGCGCGATCGGCTCGTCGGCGGCCGCGCAGATCGACAGCATGGTGTCGAGTACGGGATCGACGTCGATCCCGGTCTCCCGTCCACGCCGCGCCCGCGCCATCATCAGGGCTCCCGACCGGTAGTGCAGGAAGCACGGATCGGTGGTGCGAAGAAGGGTGCCGAGGACGGCGTTCTGCTCGTGTCCGGCGGACGAGATCGTGTAGAAGCTCGTGCCGTGCGCCTTGAGGCGCCGGGCCTCGACGTCGATCGCCCGCGAGAGGAGCTGGTCCTCGAAGAGCGCGACCGCGCGGGAGGCGGTGAGGGTCGAGCCCTCGGCGATCGGAGCGTCCGGCGCGAGACGGCGGCCGGCGGGCCGAGCCTCGTCGAGAAGGCGTTCCAGGTTCTGCTGTACGGCCGCGACGCGTTCGGTGGGCACGAGCGGTGGGGTTCGATGAGGTCCCCCGGACGGCCCGGAGGCGGCGCGGCAACCTACAGCCGCGACGGCCCCGGCGGGAGTCCTCGCCGCCTCTGCAGCGGCCGCCCATCCACGAGGCGATTCGT
>JAHHMJ010000697.1 GCA_018678395.1 Gemmatimonadota bacterium
GAACGTTCCGCGTCCCTCGACATCGAAGTGGATTCGCTGGCGGTCGCGGTGATCGCCTCGGCCCGGGACCTCGGCGCCCTGCATGCCATCGGTCGCTCGGGTGTCGACCACCTTCTCCTGCGCGAGGAGTGCGGGGATGGGATCTTCGCCCGCGCGCTCCGCGCCGTGCTGGCGGATTCGGTGGCGGGTTCGGTCGTGCGCGCGGTGTCGCCGCAGCTGGCCCGCGCTCCCCTCTCGTACGTGCGCGCGGCGTTGGATTGGGTGCACCGGACTCCGGATGCGGACGGCTTCGCTCGCGCGCTGGGATGGAGTCGGCCGCACCTGAGTCGGCGGCTGCGCGCCGCGGGTCTTCCCCCGACGGGTCACCTGCTCACATGGAGTCGGCTCCTGCACGCCGGCGCCTGGCTCGCCGATCCCGGCCGCTCCGGAGAGAGCGTGTCGAGACAGCTGGGCTACGCCAACGGCTCCACGTTCCGGCGCGCCCTCCGCCACTTCGTCGGGCTGCGCCCGTCGGCCGTGGCCACGGGGGGTGGGCTGAGCGTCGTGCTGGACGCGTTTCTGGAGGCGACCGCCTTGCCACGCCGGTTCGCGGAGCCCCTCAGGGTCGCATGATGCGCCGCTTCACCGACGCGGAGGGAGCGGCGTGGGATGCGGTCCTCGGGCGGGAGTCCTGGGGTACTCTCTTCGCTATATTCGTTCCCGTGCAGTCCGGGCCCGCAGTGCGCCAGACGCCGCTGTCCGCCCAGACCGTCGAGCGCGGCGCGGGCGACTTCGATGATCTCGACGACGACGAGTTGCGCTCGCTGTTCGATCGCTCGATGCCCAAACCCCTTTGACCCCAGCGCCGGCCGTGCCGGAGGCCCATGAGACAGTTCGAAGACGAAGCAGGACGAGAGTGGATGGCGGACGTCACCGAGACGTCGGGAATCGACTACAAGGGCCGTTTCCATCTCGTCATGCGCACCGGCGACGCCGAGGTGTCGCTCGACGACGTCCGGTGGAACAGCGAGCGGAGCGCGGCGCGTACCCTCGAGACCATGTCGGTCGTCGAGCTGCGCCGTCGGCTCAGATCCGCGCGCGGTCGCGCATCCGGGGGAGTGGCGGTCGACGCGGGGTGACGGATTCGGCCATCGCGGACTTTCGGCGCCGCGAGTATCCGGAGTTCGACGCGGTCTTTCTGAATTCCGCCAGCTACGGGCTTCTGCCTCGTAGCACCACCGATGCCGTCACGTCGTTGACCCGGAGGCGGAACCGACCCCTCGGCGTCCCGGACGCCGAACCCGGTGCGGCGCTGCGACGGGCCCGTCGGGCCGCGGGGCGGCTGCTCGACGTCCCCTCGCGAGAGATCGCACTGGTACCGAACACCACGTTCGGCATCCAGCTGGCCGCCAACCTCGTCGGTGCGGGCCCGCCGGGCCGCATCGTGGTCTCCGCCGGTGAGTTTCCGGCCAACGTACTCCCCTGGCTGGCGCTGGAGTCCCGGGGATTCACCGTGGACGTCGTTGCGCTTCGGGAAGACCGCCCCGACGAAGACGCGATGGTGGCGAGGCTGTCGAGTGGGGATGTACGAGCCGTCAGCATCTCGGCGGTTCAGTACGCTTCGGGGGTGCGTGCGGATCTGGCGCGTATGGGCGCGGCCTGTCGCAGGGCAGGGGCGCTGTTCGTGGTGGATGCCATCCAGGCCCTGGGGACCGTGCCCCTGGCACCCCGGGAACTGGGCATCGACGTCCTCGCGACCGGCGGGCAGAAGTGGCTGTTGGCCCCCTGGGGTTCGGGGTTCGCGTGGGTCGCGCCCCACCGCTGGGAGCATCTTCCGCCTCCCGTGGTCAGTTGGCTCGCCGTCGAAGGTGGGACCAGCTACACCACCCGGAACGGCTACGCGCTCGACTATCTCGGCGACGCCCGTCGCTTCGAACCGGCCACGCTGGGTGTACAGGACTACCTGGGACTCGCGGTGTCGCTCGAGACCCTCCTCGAGCTGGGGCTGGAGCGAATTCGCGCGCACCACCTCGCCGTGCAGCGACCGCTGGTGGAGTGGGCGGAGGGTCGGGAAGGGGTGCGCCTCGTCACACCGGTCGAGGAGGCGAGGCGAGGCGGAATCGTGGCGCTGGACACGAGGGATCCGGAGGGAGCCCTCCGAGCCCTCGAGAATGCGGGCGTTCGAGCGGCGGTCCGGGACGGGTTCCTGCGCTTCGCTCCTCACGTCTACGTGTCGGTGGACGAGATGGAGCGGACGGTCGAGGTACTGGACGCCTGGATGGTCGGCGACTGACGACCCGAGCGGACATGGTGGCGCCCCACGGAACGGGGGAACGTGGACCATGTCGACTTCATCCCTCCACCCCGATCGACCCCGCGAGCGTCTCCACCGACTGGGGCCCCGCGCTCTGGCGGAACGGGAACTGCTGGCCCTGCTTCTCGGCGCGGGGCGTCCCGGGCATTCCGCCCTCGCCGTGGCCGACGATCTCCTCGCGCTGGGCCCTCTCGGGGTGCGAAGTCTCGCGAGGATGCCGCCGGGTCGGCTCTCCGTGGTGCAGGGTGTGGGACGTGCCCGGGCCGCACGCCTCTCGGCCGGCTTCGAGATCGGCCGGAGAACGGCGGCCGCCTCGGGTGCGGAGGCCCGCCGGATCCGGGGACCGTCGGACGTCTACGACAGCCTGGGCCCGAATCTGAGAGACCTCGATCAGGAGGAGTTCCACGCGGTCCTGCTGAACGCGCAGCATCGGGTACTCCGCGAAGTGCTCGTGACCCGGGGAATCCTCGATGCGTCGCTGGTTCACCCTCGGGAGGTCTTTCGACCGGCGGTGGCCGAGGGGGCCGCGGCGGTGATCCTCGTCCACAACCACCCCTCGGGCGACCCGACGCCGTCGGCTCAGGACCGGGCCGTCACCCGCCAGATGGTTTCGGCCGGTCGCACCCTCGGGATCCCGGTACTCGATCACGTGATCGTCGGCGACGGGCGCTGGGCGGCGCTGTCCGACGAAGGAGCTCTGTGAGGTCGCGGTCAGCGCGACGACGACCAGCCGGCCACGGCCGCACCGATCTCGTCTTCGAGGCGCTTCGCACCCCAGGCCGAGGGCAGGTCGTTGCCCATGATGGAGAAGACCGCGGGGCGATCGTCCGCCGTCCGGACGAGACCCGAGAGAGCCGACACGCCCTCGATCGTGCCCGTCTTCGCACGGAGATTGCGGGCGGCCGGTGTGCGCGCCATACGCCGCAGCTGGCGCGTCCCGGCCTCCGGAAGCGTCTCGAGCAGCGCCTCCCCGTATCCGGACGCGAGGGCATGGCGAAGGACGGCGACGAGCGCTCCGGGGCTCGCACGGTTGTCCGCGGCGAGGCCCGACCCGTCGACAAGGCGTACCTCGTCGGGCCCGACCCCGACTTCATCGACCGCAAAGCCCTCCACCACGGCCGCACCGGCCGCGTACGACCCTTCGCCGGCCTCGACCCGCCCCAGCGTGCGGAGCACGAGATCAGCGAACAGGTTGTGGCTCTCGATATTCACGATCGCGAGCGCTTCGAGAAGAGGCGGTGAGCGGTGGCTGGCGAGGACCTCGTGGTCTCCGGCCGTGAAGACCCGCTGGCCCGCCAGGGGCGATCGACTGGACTCCCGGATGGTGCCGGGCTCGCCCACGACCCGTATGCCGGCGTCGCGAAGCGCCCGATCGAAGCCGTGTGCCGTGAACAGGACCGGGTCCTGTACGGTCATGCTGCGGTAGACGTCTCGGCCGCCGCGCTGGATCTCGCCGACGATGCGAATCGGTTCTGTGGGCGCGTCGCGCAGCACCTGCAGACGGCTCGCGGGGCGCCCGGACGAGGTCCGCGCCTCGTTGTCGACCGCGACGCCGTCGTGCGCGGGATCCGTGTGGACGCGCGGGGGCGCGCCTGCAGTTGAGGCCTCGACGCGAAGCTGCACCATGTTCCCGTTGTAGCTCAGGGCAGGCGACGCCGCGGCGAACCAGTCGTTCAAGTCCCGCGGATCCCAGGCCTCGAGACGGTCGGGGCCCGAGAAGTAGGTGGCGTCTCCCAGCACGCGGCCCTCCACCCGGCGGATTCCCCGATCCCGCAGGGCGGCGGCGAGGGCGTCGAGAGCCCCGACCTCGGCGCGGGAGGGCCGCAGGAACGGGTCCCCCGTCCCGAAGAGGATCACGTCGCCCTGAACGACGCCGTCGACGATCGGCGCGTCGGTGGTGACCCAGGTCATCCACCGGAAGTCGGGGCCCAGGAGGTGGAGGGCGGCGGCGGTGGTCAGGACCTTGAGATTCGAAGCCGGGGCGAGCGCGACGTGCGGCTGGCGCGCGTACAGCGTGTCGCCCGTCTCACCGTCGACCACCAGGACTCCGAACTCGGAGCCACGCCAACGAGTCCCACCGAGAATCCCGTCGATGCTGCGCTGAAGCGCCTCACGTGCGGTCGCGAGCGGCGGTGACGGGGGCCGGGGATGCAGCACGGGTCCGGCCTCGAGGCCCGGCCCGTCGCCCGGGTGGATCGTGGTCGACGGACCGGCGCTCGGCTGCCCGCTCTCGACCCCGTCCGTCCGGAGTGCCGAAGGCTCCTGGGCGGTGGGGCCCTCCATGTCGACCGGCCGGGCGGCGAGAAGCATCGCGACGAGGACGAACGGGACGCCGCGGCGGATCATCCGTCGCCTCGCGCGTCCATGCGCTCTGCGGGCTCGGCCACGGCGCGCGGGGGCAGCCACACGGGTCCGCGGGAGCCCGACCGGTCACGCAGGGCCGTTGGGTCCGTGCGGACGACGCGTCGAAGAGACGCGGGTACCGAAGGTGCAGGGGAGGGCACCGGCCGGACCGCGAGCGGGGAGGCCGGATGCGGCATCACGCAGAGGCCGCCACCCCATCGGGGTCACACGTGGGGCAGTAGCCGGTCAGCTCGAGCCGATATCCGGTCACGCGGAAGCCGTGGGCCGTGGATTGCAGCCGATCGACCTCGCTCTCGTCGACGCGGCCCGCCAGATCCATGACGCGCCCGCACGAGAGACAGCGCAGGTGATGATGGTCGTCCGTCCGACCGTCGTACCGCGCGCACCCGTCGCCGTACGTCAACTTCGTCGCGAGACCACACCCGACCAGGGTCTCGAGACTCTTGTAGACCGTGGCGAGCGAGATGCCCGGCACGGCCCCCCGGACGTTGAGGAAGACCTCGTCGGCCGTGGGGTGCGACTC
>JAHHMJ010000427.1 GCA_018678395.1 Gemmatimonadota bacterium
GTTCATTGCAGGTCTGGATATCGCAGGGGACGTAACGACGATTGTACTGCCGGCCGGCCCCGAAGGTGCCCTTCGGCGCCTCCGGCGCTCAGCGACGCCCCGGCCGAGACAGCCGGTCGAGTGCCGAGCCGAGATCAGCGACGAGGTCGTCGGCATCCTCGATGCCCACGGAGAGACGGAGGAAGCCGTCGGGAATGCCCAGCTCTCGACGCACGGCCGCCGACAGTCCCTTGTGCGACGTGTAGCGGGGCTGACTGATCAGGCTCTCCACGCCACCGAGAGAGGGGGCGACCTGAACGAGGCGCAGCGCGTCGACGAACCGATCCGCAGCGCCTCCCCCACCTCGAACGACGAACGACACCATTCCGCCCGCACCCGCGGGCATGAGTTCGCGGGCTCGAGCGTGATCGGGATGACTCTGGAGTCCCGGGTACAGCACCCGACGCACCTCGCGACGACCGTCCAGGTAGCGCGCGACGGCCAGCGCGTTGGCGTTGTGCCGACGGACCCGGACATCGAGCGTGCGCAGTCCTCGATCGAGCAGCCAGACCATGTGCGGATCCGCGGCCGCCCCGTAGAGCTTCATCATCTCGGTCGCGGCGTCGATGGCCGAGGCCGGGCCGGCGACGACCCCACCGATGATGTCGGAGTGCCCCCCGAGGTACTTCGTCGCCGAGTGGACGACGATGTCCACCCCGAGCTCGAGGGGTCGCAGATTCACCGGTGTGGCGAAGGTCGCGTCCATCACCACCGGAATCCCCCGGGCCTGCGCCGCGGCGGCTGCAGTCCGTGGATCGGGGACCCGCAGCGTCGGATTGGTCGGGGCCTCGAGGTAGAGCATCCGGGTGCGCTTGCGCAGGGCGCGACGCCAGGCACCCGGCGCCTCGGGATCGACGAACGTGGTCGAGATGCCCCGCCTCGGCAGCTCGTGCTCGAACAGCACCCGGGTGGCTCCGTAGAGGTCGCGAGCGGCGACGATGTGGTCGCCCGCCTCGGTCAGGGACAGGACCGTCGCGGCGATCGCGCCCATACCGCTCCCCAGGACGACGGCCGCCTCGGCACCCTCCAGTGCCGCGACCTTGCGGCCGACCTGCAGCTGAATCGGGTTGTTGCCGTACCGGGTGTACAGCAGCCCGTCGTCCCGGCGCCCCCCGAAGAACGTCGCGCTCTGGACGATGGCCGGCACCACGGGATCGCCCGGCTTGCCGGGCTCGGCGCCCGCGTGGACACCGAGGGTGGAGAGCCCCGGAGCGGACGTTGGGTCACCCCCGGATTCGATCGCCATGGTTCACTCCTCAGTGGTGGACGAGACGGCTGAGCGCGACCAGATCGCCCGCCGACGTCTCGAAGACCAGTCGGCGATGAAGGATACCGGCCACGCCCTCGCGCAATCCGGAACCGTCGAAGTGCGATTCGAAGTCGGTGCGTGCCACTCGTCCGGCTCGCTCGACCCGACTCCAGGCGTCGTGCTCGCCGCGCGTGGCGGGCCCGAGCAGCTCGAACTCGCCGTCGTCCCGTTGCGCCACCGCGACCAGGCCCTGTCGCTCGAGTACGGCCTGCATCGGATCGCGATGGCGGACCTGTACGCCCCGGAAGACGAAGAACGCGTTGCGGGGCCGATCCGAGGCGAGGAACCGCTGGAGCAGCTTGGCGACCACTTCGTCCGCGCAGGAGAAATCCAGGATGGTCACCTCGGTCAGATCGACGAGCGAGACGGTGGGCTCGCCCGCCTCGGCGAGCTGCGTCTCGATGGCGAGCCGGACGGCCCGCCCCGTCGGACGCGTGACGAGGTGCGCATACAGCGACGCGACCGACCGCTGGACGAGGGCGCCCACGTCGATGCGGATCGGATCCGGTCGTCCGTCAGCCACGCTCGTCCATCCCGGGAAGGAGAAGCTGGATGTGGGCGCCGGGAAAGGAGCTCAACCCCTCCCGTAGCGGCGGTGCGTCGTCCCAGTCGGGCACGTCCGCGATGCGGGCCGTACCACTGCGGATCGACATCGCCCCGTTCCACTTCCTCACCTGCTTCCGCATCTGCTGGATGCCCTGTCCGCGCCCCGTGTCCGGGAAACGCGTGAGACCGTGGATGAACGCCGCCTCGAGGGCGGTGGCGTCTCCCCAGCGGTCGCCGAAGCGCGCGGAGTGTTCGTCCGCCAGCGATCCCCTGAACCCGCGACCGAGATCGGAGACCGCCACGATGAGCACGTGGCGCCCCAGCCGCCGCTGCCAGTTGTAGGCCTGGGCGCAGACCCATCCGGGTGCCTCGGCGTGCTCCAGGACGTTC
>JAHHMJ010000230.1 GCA_018678395.1 Gemmatimonadota bacterium
CCCCAGTGGAGCGCCTCGTCCCGAACCTCGACCTGCGTGGGCTGGCCGGTCTGGTCTTCCACCCAGAGTCCTTCCCAGCGCGCCAGCTCCGGCTCCGGCACCGCCACCGCGGCCACCGCGAGAACCGGGTCCTCCATGATCCCGTCCAGGTAGACGTCGGCGATCTGCGCGCCCAGGCCTCCCGGGTTCACATTGGCCACGTTGCAGAGCAGGGCCACGGAGAGGTGCTGCTCCGGAAAACGCCCGAGGTACGCGCGGTACCCCGACGTCGCGCCGGTGTGGGTGACGCTCGGAACGCCCCGGGTCTCTCCGACGGAGAGCCCGCGGGCGTACGTGATCGAACGACCGTCGTTGAGGACTCCGTTCTCCTGCATCAGGCGGACGAACTCCTCACCGAAGAGCGCATCGGACAGCGACTCGTTCCACGCCAGGAGGTCGTGGACCGTCGTCAGGAGTCCTCCGTTGCCGTGCACCTGCTCGATCGGCCGGTCGATACGGAAGCCGTCGCCCGAGCGCGCGTACGCCGCCGCGCGCCCCGGGACGATGCGGCGATAATCGTCCCGCCACTGGGTGTCGACCATCCCGACCGGCTCGAAGATGCGCTCCTTCGAGTACTCGGCGAACGGCATGCCCGAGACGCGCTCCACGAGGATCGCGAGCAGGTTGTACCCCGAGTTGGAGTACGAGTACTCGTGGCCGGGCTCGAAATTGAGCGCCGACTGCCTCGAGATGATGTCCAGCACCCAGTCGTGGTCGTGGGTGCGGTCCGAACGGCCCCACCCGGACATGCCGGCGACGGATCCCCAGTCGCGCAGGCCGCTGGTGTGGTTCATGAGGTGGGTGATCGCGATCGTGGGCCCGTAGTCGGGCACCTCCGGGATGTAGTCGCGGATGTCGTCGTCGAGCGACAACTGGCCCTCGAGCGCCAGCAGCACGACCGCGGCGGCCGTGAACTGCTTCGACACCGAGCCGTTCTCGTAGATCGTCCGATGCGTCGCGGGAACACCCCATTCCAGATCGGCCATGCCCCAGGCGTCGGCGAAGACCGTGAGGCCGTGCTCGGCCACCCCGACGGCGCAGCCGGGGGTCGAACTCGTGTCCCACTCCTCGAACAGCTCCGCCACACGGACCGCGGCGTCGGCCGGCGCCTGAGACGAGACCTGTGCGGCCGCCCGGCTCCCCGGGAGGACGAGTGCGAGGGCGAGGCCCGGGAGCGCTGCGAGCTGAACGGCGCGTCGGGTGCCGGGGCGAGGGAGGCGAAGACGGATCATGGGCGGAATCGGGCAGTGGGGGAGCGAGGCAGCGGGCAGCGCGCGTCGGGTCGCAGGTCGGCGCGCGGGGTCACCGCGTCACCGGTCGGGGCGGCGGTAGTTCACGGAGCGGAGATCGAGTCTCTCCAGAATGGGGGAGAGCCGCGCCTGGAACGAGGTCCAGTCCCGCTGGTCCTCCGCGGACCAGACGACTTCGGCGAGGGCCACGGCGCGAGGGTACGCCATGTACTCGGCCTTCTGCGGCGTCGGAATGTACTCCGTCCACAGGTTGGCCTGCGCGCCGAGAATCCGATCCTCGCCCCCGCCACGGAAGGGCTCGGGCACCGGATCGAACGCGTAGACGTCCTCGAGGGTGGTGAGGCCGCCGATCGCGACGGGCTCTCCCTCGGGGTCGGCCTGGTAGTGATCGAAGTACATCACGCTGTTGGGCGTCATGACGACGTCGTTGCCCTGCGAGGCGGCGAGCTCCAGCGCCTCGGCGTTCCAGTCGCGCCAGAACATCAGGGTCGCCGTGGGGCTGAGCCCTCCCTCGACGATCTCGTCCCAACCGATCAGGCGACGGCCCGCCGCGTTCAGGTGTCGCTCGATGCGGCGGATGAACCAGCTTTGCAGTTCGCGTTCATCGGCGAGGCCCTCGCGTCGGATGACCTCCTGCGCCGCCGCGCTGCGCTCCCACTGCGCCTTGGGGGCTTCGTCCCCGCCGATGTGGATCCAGGGGCTCGGGAAGAGGTCGAGCACCTCGTCGAAAACCGTCTCCAGGAAACCGAAGGTCTGCTCGTGTGGGCAGTAGATGTCTTCGAACACGCCCCACAGCTGCGCGACTTCGACCGGGCCTTCACCGCAGCCGAATTCGGGATAGGCCGCCAGGGCGGCGCTGGAGTGGCCCGGCAACTCGATCTCCGGCACCACCGTGATGTGGCGTGCGGCCGCGTACGCGACGATCTCGCGAATCTCGTCCTGCGTGTAGAAGCCGCCGTACCGCTCACCGTCGAAGGTGTGGGGGCGGTTTCCGTAGTGGCCGACCAGGGTGCCGTCCCGCCACGCACCGACCTCGGTCAGCTTCGGATAGGCCTCGATCTCGATCCGCCAGCCCTGGTCTTCGGTGAGGTGCCAGTGAAAGCGGTTGAACTTGAACGAGGCCATCTGGTCGAGGTAGCGCTTCACGAACTCCACGCCGAAGAAGTGCCGGCCGACATCGAGGTGCAGGCCGCGCCACGAAAAGCGCGGCTCGTCGCGGATCGACACGGCCGGGATCGCCCACCCCTCGGGTGGGCCGGCGCGCAGGAGACC